>JAFGON010000064.1 GCA_016926475.1 candidate division WOR-3 bacterium
AATGGTTGCGGGAGAGGGATTTGAACCCTCGGCCTCTGGGTTATGAGCCCAGCGAGCTACCACTGCTCCATCCCGCGACGTAAATTTACTTCTAATTATATTGTATTTTTAACCGTTGTCAATCTAAATCGGGCGTTTTTTATTTTGTCAAAAAATAAGAAGGCGAATAGATTGTGGCGTATTCACCTGTGACAACAACTATCGCCGAAGATCCAAAAAATGTTTTGCCTTTGTTTTCGATTATTTTGTGGTCTGAAGCTAAAAACATGAAAGCCGAGGACAGCGTCTCTTCCCCTTCTCCTGTTAAACGGACAAGTTCGGAAATTTTAATTTTTACCCTGTTTTTGTTTTCCAGCAGTTTCGCGATTTTTTTTCCGGCGACGTTTTCTGACCCGGAGTATTTTTCAAAATCCGCGAATTCGCCGGAAAGAAGAATATAATCGTTGGCTGAGTAATAGGACTGCATTTTTGATATCTTCACGGGCGACACGAATTTCACCAAAAAAAAATCGAACGTCTCGAAATCGTATTCGAAAAAAAACTTGTCCGGAATAAAAGGGAAAATACTCTGTCTTTTTACACCCCATAAATTGAAAAAACCAGCGAACATTTCGGCAAATGGCAAAAGGTCTCCCGTCTCATCTTGACTTTCCTGTGGTTCTGAGCTCTTTTTCAAAATTAAAAGTTTACTGCAGTTTGAAACAGGTTTTTCCTCCGCCAGTTCGGAAAGAAAAGTGACCGCGAGAAAATACTCTTCTGTTTCTTCAAACCTATCTATAACGGCATATCCGATCTCAGTTGAATACTGCCTTTCTTCGGGGAGTTGCCCTGCGATTCTTTCGGTTATCTTTGAAAGCAACTCATTCGCTTCATCGAGAGTCAGTTCTTGCGACTCCGTTATGGTGTATTGACCTTTGAAATCATAAAAGTATTTTTCAAGGTCGTAGATTTGTTTGGGATTTTTAATGTTCATGGAGAAGATTTGGCTGGGGTGCAGGGATTTGAACCCCAATAGCGTGATCCAGAGTCACGAGTCCTGCCATTGGACGACACCCCAGTGATTTATTCCAGAAAGAATATATTCTAATCCCTTTCTTGTCAATTCCCATGAAAATATTTTTCTAAACTATCAGCCTGCCTATCCTCGTCCACTTAATCCATTTCCACGGAGGAATTATTCTGTCGTTCTCCTTGGTGTCGAAGGAAAAATAAAGAATCAGAGGTTTTCCACGCAATTCTTTTTCCGGCACAGGACCCCATGCCCTTGAATCGTCGGAGTTGTCTCTGTTGTCACCGAGCATCAGGTAATTTCCTTCGGGGACGACTACTGGCCCAAAGTTGTCCCTGATGTAGGGGAAGATTGAGTTTTCATGGAATTTTCTTTCTTCCCAGAGCTTCTGGTATTCTTCCTGCGCTAAAGAAGCGCCGAGTCTCGTCTGAAAAAGCGACGGGAAAATTCTGTCGTCTGTGTAAACCGTGTAATCTTCCTGAAGAAGTTTTCCGTTTATGTAAACTTTCTTGTTTCTTATCATGACGGTATCTCCGGGAAGCCCTATGCACCTTTTTACGAAATCCCTTCCATCAATCGGATACCTGAAAGCTATTATGTCCCCTCTCTGCGGTTCGGATATTTTAAAAAGATGCAGGTTCCACAGCTCCTCACCCGCTCTGTGGTATGCTATTCTCGGTCCGAGAGAGACCCTTTCTACGAACAGAAAATCTCCGACGAGAAGGGTGTTGACCATGCTCGGAGTGGGTATCCTGAAAGATTGTATCAGAACAAGCCTAACTATCATCACAAAATAGACCGCGACAGCTATGGATTCAATCCATTCGCGCACGGGACTCATGTTTTTATTCGCTTTGTCTTTTTTTCTGAAAAACATACTCTCACTTCCTGGTTAAACCGAAAAATCCTTGTATTCTCATGAGAATTGAAGATTTTTCTTTTTCGTCAATTTCCCGATTCTGTTCAGAATAATTGGCATTTGATATTCTTTCAAGTTCTTTTTTTCTCGTAAGGAGTTTTTCACTGAGTGAAAACGCTATTTTTGGGTTGGCTACGATCACTCCCTTGAAGGTGTTTTTGTTTATGAGAATGACTTCTACTTCGGAGGAAGCCCTGACGCTCGCGCTTCTCTTCTCTCCTGTCAGAAGAGACATCTCGCCAATAAAGTCGAGTGGGCCGAGTTTTGTGACGAATTTGCTTGCCCCGTCGCTGTCCCTTTTTTCGACCACGACTTCGCCTCTCGTGATGATGAACATCGAGTCGCCCTCGTCGCCTTGTTTTATTATTGTATCTCCTTGTCCGTAGGAGACTTTCGGTGAATTTTTCGCCAGCGAAACCAGGTCGTCTTTCTCCAGGGGTTCGAAAATCGGGACGCTTTTTAGGACTGACATCGTCTCTTGAATTTTTGCCTCATCCGAAACTTCTCTCGATTCGTAATTTTTTACCTGGACTATCGGGAAAGGAATTTCAACTCTGTTTCTCTTGAACGAATACCATATTTTCGTCAATACCTCGTCTTGAGCATGATAAACTTCTCCATAATCTTTTATCCAGAACTTCAGCCTGTAACTAATTGAGGAATCCCCGTAGTTTGAAAGCCAACAGATAGGTCTTGGGTCTTTTTTGACAAGTTTGGATTCTAGGGCGCATTGAATCATTATGTTCTTTACCTTTTCGGGTGAGTTTTCGTAAGAGACGCCGACGTTGACTTCAACCGCCTTGTTTCTCTGAGGCTTTGAGAAGTTGATGATCTTACCTGAGCTGACGTTTGAATTTGGAATGGTTATCAAGTCGTCATCCCTGGTGTGTATGGTGGTCGACCTCCAAGTTATATCAACCACCCAACCCTCGTCTTCGCCCACCCTGATCCAGTCTCCATGCCTGAAAGGGGATTCCATGTTCAGGGCTATTCCCGATAAAAGGTTTCCGAGTGTCTCTTGGAGCGCAAAACCGAGAACACCTGCCAATACCGCGGAAGTCACCGATATGCCTTTTAGCTCAACTTTAAAATGAAGCGAAAGAATCAAAAGAACCAGAATTATGACTGCGGTGAATTTGATTATGTTTCTCAGGACTCCCGGAATGATTTTTGTCGTTTGTCCCCTGTAATAGGCTTTGCCGGAAAGAATAAAATCGGCCGCGTCCGCAATCAAATAGGCGGAAATAAAAAGGGCTATTCCGAAAAACAGACTGCTCATGCCATCGCTGAATTTTGGAGAGAAAAACAGCTCGGAAACGAGGAGGGACATCAACCATACAAACAAGAAAAACAAAAGCGCGTGGATTAAAAAAATGTTTTTGACGAGAAACTTGTGTTTGAACTTTTTCAAAATGATAAGTTCGAGGATGAACCAGCCGATCACTGACAATGCGATTTTCAATGTCAAAAAGGAAATTATCATTCTACTTTACTACCGTCGTTTTGCAGGAAACCGTTCTCGAAGGGGAATTGAAGAGGATGAAATACACTCCGGGCCTGAAATTTGAAAATTCAGCCCAGCGGCCTTCCAGCACTGCTTCTCTGAAAACAACCCTTCCGGACTGGTCTAAAACGCTTAGGTTGCCGTTTTCTTCCGCGTAAAATCTGAACCCTCCCAAAAAGGTCTGGACTCGATTGAAATCGTCCCCAAGAACAGGTTCTCCTTCTTCCACGCAGGTCATGACGAAATTGTCCCTTACGGCACCAGATGTGTCGATTACCGTCACGTTGAGTGAATTCTGACGGACTTCTATCAGGCAGAAATGGTGAAAGTTTCCAAAGTGCCCCTGGACTATGCTCCCTCCGCCGCCCCCCGATATAAGTTGCCTCACGCAGGTTATCGTGTCGGGAAGAATTCTTCCGAAAAAATCGCTGTTGTAGAGGTGTATGTGCCCTGCCATGTCGAGAATAACTCCGTAGTCTCTGAGAACTTTCCAGTACGCGTCCCTCTCAGTTACATGTTCTCCTAGAAAACCGTATTCGTCTCCGGCGTAAGACCACGCGTGTTCATGGTGAGCACTTATCTTGAAACGGGAGGAAATACCTGAGAGGTTTTGTTCCAGCCAGTTCCTTTGGTAGATGTCAATGACTTCTGGGTTGTCGTAGCAGTCGGAGTCGAGGATGAAAACCCGCGCGTCTCCCCAGTCGAAATAATAGACCAGTTCGTCGTAAAACTGCGGCACGGGAGAATTGTGAGGCATCTCGAATTCATCGACTAAAATATCTCCGCCGTTGAAATTGTGGTACCAAGTGTTTACGTCGTGATTTCCAATAGTCATGAACACAGGCCTGTTGTATGCTAAGGTGTCTGTAGCCGCTTTAAAATTATCCCACTGCTCTCTCACCTCGCTCTGGTAATAGGAATTATGGACCGCGTCTCCCAGAAAGACGACGAAATCAGGGTCATAAGACACCATGTTGATTACATTGGCTGTGAGGGCGGGAGAAATTCCTCCTGAGCCGGCGGTGCAGTGGGCGTCGCCGAAAACGGCGAAACTGAAAGTTTCGCCGGGATTTGCCGGCATCCGGAAAGTCCGGACGGGTGTAAGGGCGGAATCCTGAGCGTTGAACGCGGTCACGGAATATTTCCATGTTCTCGCGCCGGTGAAGTCTCTGAGAACAGCCAGATGGAAAGTGTCGGGCGTCGAGCAATAAACGGTCTCCGACATAGCTCCGTTTTCTTCGCCATACAGAACTTTCAGAGAGCACAAAGCGTCTGTCTCAGCGATTATGAAAACCGAATCTCTGAAAACGCTTGATATCCTCGGACCATGGACAAAAGAAAGCGAGCCGATTTCCAATGAGTAAAGGGACAAAACAAAAAAAATGTAAGCCAATTTCATAGAGAAATTATATAGGAGGACTGAAAAAAAACAACTCCAAAGAAAAATGCCGGGACTGGGACTTGAACCCAGACAGGATTACTCCCGCCAGCCCCTCAAGCTGGTGCGTCTGCCAATTCCGCCACCCCGGCAAAAAGGTGCAATATTTCAAAAAACGATGAGAAAGTTTTTTACAATGAAACTCTTCGCCCGTCAAGATTTTTCACAACAAAAAAATCCTCGCCTTGACTATCATTTTCTACTCTGATAAAATGTAAGTAATTTAAAGGAGGTCTTATGAAAAGAATTCTAACGGTGTGTGTCTTGTCCGCTTTTGTTCTTTTGACTGTCGGTTGTTCAATGATGGGAAACAACCAGAAGCTTCTCGACGATCTGAAGGCGGCTCAGGATAAAGTCACTGAAATGACAAACGAGAAAACAGAGTTGGAAGGCAAAATTTCCGACTTGGAAGAACAGATTGATAAATTCGGCGACATGGACATTGAAGAGATCGACGCTGAGATGGAAAGGCTCGGGGAAGAAAATGTTCAACTTAAATTGACAAATGATTCTCTTGTTCAGGTCATTGAAAAACTTAAAGCAGGCTCATCTTCTGGCGGCGGCTCATCAGGCGGTCATCCAGACCTTGGACCTCAAATAATAATCGAATAAAGGAGTCCTAAATGAAAAGAATTATTTTAATAAGTGTTTTCGCAGCCGCACTGATAGTTTTCGGCTGCACAAAAGACGACAACCCGACCAACCCAGGAGGCGGTACTGCCTCAGCTCCAACTACTGTTACAATTACAGCAACATCAGATGGTTATGGTGTTGTAATTAGCTGGACTGCTGTCGCAAGCGCCGATTCTTACCAGGTAGAATACCCCGGTTCAAAAGGCTATGCAGTAGTGACGGGTCTGAGCTACACCCACAACGATCCCACAGAACTCGGCGCATACAGAGTTAGAACATTTGTCGACAACGACACGAGCGGCTGGTCATCTTCGGTATCTACAGCTCCTTATACAGGATCAGGTCAATTAGGGGAATGGTCGTACTCATCTCTCGCTTCTTGCTATTACTGGACTACAACAGGAACAGGAACATCAATATCGAGGTTAGATCCTAACGCTGCCACTTTAACAGATATTTTTTGCTACTACGACAACAATGAGTTGAACATAGTCAGAGCAAACCAAGCTCCTTTAAACGGAACAAGACAAGTTTCAATAGCTTATTCAACAGACCCTTCTTATGTTGCAAAAGCACCCTCTACTGGTTATGCAAATTATCAACCTCTTAGCGTCAATGGTTATTTCTGGGTTCATAACGGAGACTCAAGATATGTAAGAGTCAGGGTTACCATTTTGGATACTTATGATTTTGATTTCTCTTGGGTATATCAACCCGTTTCTGGATTCCGTTACGTAGATTAATTTGAGTTTTTTTAAAAGGGCAAGAATAATCTTGCCCTTTTTCATTTTTTCCATTATTCGAAAATCGTGAATTTGCCCTTGTGAAGAGTTTTTCCTCCGGTGTTTATTACTAAGAAGTATGTTCCAGTAGAAATGTCTGCATAAGTTCCCCAACTGTAGAGTATATCATATTCTATTTTGACAACACATTTCTCAATTTTGAAAGTAGTTCGGTTTTTTTTTCTTTATTCATTCTTCTTATATTTGCCAGTTTCCATTGAACCGCAGGTAATTTCTCTATAACGTCAATCCCTGATAGATTCCAATTTGGTTCACCTTTTTTAAAAGTTAATAAAAAATCTTTTTCGTTCTCTGTCAGACTTCTACGAATAATATGCAACAATGATCTACGCACTTCTACTAAGTCCTCATACGATACATCGTCCTCTGTCATTCCCTGGAATTCCCCTTCAAATACGTTATTAAATTCACTAAAAACAGGATCAAGTAATTCGTGAATAGGCCGATTATGGCTAATTAGGTTTACTATGAAAGCTTTTCGTATCTGTTCTGTGATACCTTCAAGATTCAACAGCTGTTTTATGTCGTAAAAATCCCGAGGATGTTGTCTATCTAAAGCAGCACAGATTTTTCCTCCGAATATATCAGCAAAGGATGCAGTGATGGCTTCAAAGGAAAGTTCAAAAATATTTTGTGCCTTTTTACATAGTATATGTTTTTCTACAGGAAAGACAGTACCTCTGTTAACTAAATTTGGTTCAATTTTTATCTGTACATCAGTTTGTCTAATAAAAATTTTGTTAGTCATATTGGGATCAGTAATATGCCCTTTTTGAATACTTATACCAGGGATCCTGCGTTCAATATTTTCAGCTATTCGCGATAATGAGGATTCGATTTTTACCAAAGAAATATCTCTTGATTCTACAGGCAGATAAGTCAAATCTATATCTACGGATAATCTGGGCATGTTCCTGAAAAAGAAATTTATTGCACTGCCACCCTTTAGTGCAAACACTTTTTCTTCAAAAACATAAGGTAAAGATTGCAGCATTAATCTTGCTTGCTTGAAGAATTTTTTCTTCATTGTACTGCTATTTTTCACTTTGATTTCCATTCGGGACAGATATCAGATATTTTACATCGAGAACTCCTCCTTTAGATATAACACGTTTTCCTTTGCCGAAATCAATTCTTGCTGTATTAAGATGACTCACCCAGGGTTGATTAAACTTTTCAGCAAAATACATAAACAGGCGCTTTACTTTTACTGAAACTGTTTTTTCCAATAGCCATTGAACAAGATCCGGTCTTAATGTTTTCAATCCTTCCATCAAAAGACCAGCATGCTCGAATGTCTCTGTTTTATCTACTAAAAATAACACTTCCATTATAGCCATTTCATTTGACGAAATAGTTATTGAATATTCTCCCATTTCTATTTTTGACAATCCGATTTTTTTTTCGTAAGGGAAACAGTTAGTAAAAGTATATTTCAAAGACGATCCCCTGTTATACTCCATAAACCATTTTGGCAAATATCTGGACAATCCAAATATATAAATGGGATGTTTTTCATTAAAAGGAATAAAATGTCCATAACCATGAAGTTCTAACGCACTACGGGCACCAACATGAACATTGAGTTTTAATTGTTCTTGTAGGGCATACAAACCACTGGTCCAATCAATTTTGTCACCTGAACGCATATAAGCTCCATGACCTATAGATTCAATCCATGCTGATTTTTCGTAAATTTCTATGAGTTGACGATAAATTCCTTGCTCTTTCAGCCATTTGCTGATTGCGACAGTATTTTTCGGCCATATTTTGAGAAGTTGGTTTAATTTTCGGGGATTTTGTCTATTCATAATTTACAATTATGACAAAAAATAAACTTTTGTCAAGTTTAAAAAAAACGATAAATGTAAATTTATGATTTACATTTATATTAATAAATAAACTCTACACAAAACCCCTCTTTTAAAAAATTGAATAATTTTTGGCAACAGTTTGATTTTACTCTTCTAAT
>JAFGON010000065.1 GCA_016926475.1 candidate division WOR-3 bacterium
GGTTACTTGCAAGAGTTCATAGGCGAGAGAATAGGGATGGACTTGAAGATGAAGGTCTATGAGCATGTAATAAGACTTCCCGTCCAATACTTCGATGAAAATCCTTCTGGCTATATATCGACGAGAATAATCGGCGACGTATCAGCCGTCCAGGGGCTCGTTGTTGATGTATTTTCAAATCTTTTACGAGACGGCCTGACAATACTTGTCGGAGCCCTTGCTATATTCTACCTCTCCTGGAAACTCGCCGTAGCCTCCATAATCTTTCTTCCTTTCTATGTGTATTTTGCGTTTGTCTATTCCAAGAAAATCAAGGAATATAGCAAAAAGGTCAGGGAAGAGAGTGCTCTTCTAAGCGGATTTCTTAAAGAAAATCTCTTGATAATAAGACTCGTAAAAGAGTTCTGCGCCGAGAGGTGGAGTTCATTAAAGTTTTACTCCTCACAAAAGAGTTTTGTCAGAAGAGTTTTGGCGCTTTTCAGGGTCAGATTGAAATTTATCTCATTCATTACGTTCATAAACGGTATATCTCCTCTTATTGTTCTTGGGTTTGGGGGATACTTGATAATGAGAGGAGAGATGACACTTGGAACCCTCGTCGCTTTTTCGTCATTCGCGAATTATCTCTATTCACCTGTTTTAGGGTTGTTGTCTTTGAACCAGAGAGTCCAGGAAGGGATGGCTTCTTTCGAGAGGATAAAGGAAATCTTGGACAAAGAAACCGAACACAGAAACGGAATAGAACAGATTGAAAACGCCTTTATCGAATACAAAGATGTATTTTTCAAAAGAGGAGAGAGGAGTATTCTCAAGGGTATTAGCTTTACTATAGACCCGGGAGAAAAAGTCTTGATAAAAGGCAGGAGCGGAGAGGGTAAGACAACTATCGTAAATCTCTTGTTCGGTTACATAAAGCAGGACAGCGGAAATATAGAAGTGTCGGGTAGAGATGTAGAAAAATATTCACTGAAAGTTCTTAGGGAAAATATTGGCTACATGTCCCAGGATGTAATGTTGTTCAAGGGAACGCTCGAGGAGAATATTACTCTTGGAAGAAAAGTTGAAGAAGAAAAACTCAGAACAGCAATTGAAAATGCTGGGTTGTCAGAGACCATAGTTAAACTGCCGGAAAAACTTCTTACACAATCCGGGGAAATGGGGTTCAATCTATCCGGAGGAGAGAAAAAGAGAATAGGGTTGGTTAGAATCTTTCTTAAAAATCCTAAAATTATAGTCCTCGACGAACCTTTTTCAGGTGTTGATTATGAGGCGAGATATGGCATCAAGGAAGCGATTGACGGGTTGTTCGCCGATCAAACTCTGATAGTCATCTCCCATGATGAGGAGGAAAAGGATTACAAAAAAGTATTATACCTTGAAAACGGTTTGTTGAGGGAAAACCAAAGAAGGATAAATGTATAGACAAAAATGTTTTATATCTGTTGATATTGGCGTTTTGGCGTATTTTATGTTAAATTCTTTGAAACTATGTTAGTTTTATTTAATGTTCTGGTCTCACTCGTCTTAAGCCTTTCTCAGGCGGAGTCCTTGGCGGTGTCGAACTCCTATGAAATGAGAGCCGCGAGGGAAAGAGTTTTAGCGGCGAGATCGCAGTACAGGTCGCAGGTCTATAAATTTATCCCTGAACTCAGCCTGACCGGATACCTACCGAGAATTTCGTACTCTTCAAATTACACGAATTATCCGCCTTTCCCAGAACCACTGAAAATATGGACGAAGACAGAGGAAGGAGTCCTGGGAGCACACCTCTCGGCTTTACTGCCTACGGGAGCAGACGCCGAAGTGTCTTATGAGCTGTCAAAGGTCAACCAGACCTCAAACATATACCAGGACGAAAACTACTACGAGGGAAATGTTTTTTTTTCTCTCTCCCAGCCCGTTCTGGGAAATTTTCTGCCTCGTAATGAAATTAAATACTACGAGAGGAATTACGAGAGAGAACTACGGAATTTAGAGAGAACAGAAAGAAATGTTCTATATTCCCTGAGGTCTGATTATGTTGATCTCTATATTCTTCAACGCGCGAGTGAGACATTTTACGCAATGGAGAGCCTTGCCTTGAGGCAGTTCGGAGAACTCGAACACCTTTACAGAAGCGGATATCTCGAAGAGGTAGATCTTCTGAGAGACCAGAGCAGACTTGGATTAATCATATTGAAAAAACTTGAGACGGATTCAAAAATATCTCAATCTATAGATGAGCTCGAGCTCGCCACGGGAGAGGATTCTTTCGCAGCTGTACTTCCGGATGTACCAGTGTTTACAGGTGAGATAACTCCTCTTTCTTATTACGACCTTGCGGACATGGAGGATGATATAGAAGACGCTGTTTATCTTTTGGAAAAAGAAAAATCCGCCACGGAAATTTCTCTGGATTTTCAGGGTTATTACGGACTGAACGGAAGAGACGAGGAGACAAGCGCTTTGTACGATGTAGAAGAAAACAGGTGGGGAATTGCTGCAGGGATAACAGTGCCGATATTCAGATTTTCAGACAGAGAGAGGATAAAATCGCTCGAATACTCGCTGTCCGCCCTCAGGGAACGGAAAGCAGGATTAGAGGCTGAGATTGCAGCTCAGAAGAGAAAAATCGGTACTGACTCCCAAAGACTTCTCGTCAGGTTCGAGATAGCGTTATCAACATTCGAGGCGGCGGAAAAAGTTTTATTGAGAACTCCGTGGGAAATGTCGTCACCTTCCGAACAGCTTTCTTATCTTGGGGACTACACCGACGCGCTCGAAGCATACGGCGCCGTCCTCAAAGAAATGCTGATCTTAGATTTGAATTTTGATAAAAGAGTTGAGCAGTAATTATTCGCGGTTCTTTTCTGACCCTTGATCAAGGAGCAGACAAATGAAAAAGATAGCAATCACGATAGTAATAATCCTCCTTATCGTAATAGCGGGTTTTTTTGTCCTGAAAAAATTCGTTCTCGACAAAAAGAACCAAGATTCCATTGAAGAAATCGAGACCGACGAAATTCCGCCGCTTGAGGTCAAGGGCGCGATAGCCGACATCGGCGATGTCGCCGAATGGGTGGAAACACTCGGCAGAGTTGACGCGACAAAGAGAGTCGATTTTATAAGTCCTTCAAACACGGTTATCGAAAGACTTTACGTTGGGCAGGGGGACAGCGTCAGGTCAGGGCAGGCACTGGCTCAGCTCAGATATTCCAGCGAGATGGCAAGTTACGAACAGGCGCTTTTCGACCTTGAGAAGGCGAGAACAAGATACCAGTACGGACTTGAGACAGGCGACACAAACAGGAACCTTTTGAGGGTCAGTTCGGGGCTTTTGGACGCCGAGAGACAATACGCGTCCATAGCGAGGACCGTACAAGACCTCAACATCAGAGCGCCTTTCAGCGGAGTCGTAACAAATATCACGCTTGAAGCCGGAAGCAGTGTTCGGCAGGGAGAACTCGTCCTCTCGGTCATATCGGGAGGAGGTCTCATAGTCAGGTCGTACGTCCCGCAGACCGAGCTCTGGAGTCTCGGCGCAGGCAACAGGGCTATTGTGTCGTCCGTCGAAGGCGACAGAAGAAGCGATGGGGCAGTCGTATCGGTCTCACCTGTAGTTGATGAGCAGGGAACGGGAGAAGCCGTAGTGTCCCTGGACGGTCAGTGGAAGGTAGGGGAGATCGTGTCTGTCGAGATCCAAAGCGAAGTGTATCCTGAAAGGCTGAGGGTTCCCTACGACGCTGTTTTGAACAGACAGAACAAGTTTTTAGTATTCGTCGTAAGGGAAGGCAAGGCAAAATGGCAGTGGGTGACAGTCGGCGAGAGAGGGAGGGATTACATAGAAATATTAGAAGGAGTGCAGGAAGGCGACACTGTTCTCGTCGAGGGTCAGTTCACAATAGCCCACGACACAAAAGTAAAAGTACTCTTTGAATGAAATTTATAAAGTTTTTCACAGAAAGACCGGTTCTGACGGCGATGCTCTATACGGCTCTGGCCGTCCTCGGTGTAATATCCCTTTTCAACCTTCCGTTCGAACTCCTTCCTGACGTCAGGAAGCCTGAGTATTCAGTCGTTTGCAGATATTCAGGGGCGTCGCCCGAAATAGTTGAGAGAGAGATAACCGCAAACATCGAAGAACGCGCTTATTCTGTAAAAGGTATCATGGACATAAGATCGGTGTCGTCGGAGGGTCTTTCAATAGTCACTCTTTATTTCCACAGGGACACGGACATGAAGGCGGCTCTTCTTCAGCTCCGCGAAAAAATGGACGAAGCGTACTGGTCTTTCCCCGAAGGAGCAGAAAGGCCTACGATAATGACCACAGGCCCCTCTTCAAGGCCGATAATGGGAGTTTGGATAAAAGGAGAAAGGGAACTCATCGAAGGCGTGATATCGAGAAGATTGGAGCAGGTACAGGGCGTCAGCGAGGCGAGAATTCTGGGGATTATGAAGAAAAAAATAAAAATTACTGTAGAACCTGACCTTCTCGATGCCTACGGGATAACACCGGATGAAATCGGCGCCGCCATAGTTTCATACAATATTTCTGCACCGTCAGGCCTTGTAAAAGACGGAAGTTACACTTTTCCCCTGAGGTTTGTTTCGACTACATACGACGTAAAATCCATCGAGAACATACCGTTAAAAGGTGGACTTTTCAATCTCAAGGACGTCGCGATTATAGAGGAGACAGAGCAGGACAGGAACTGCGCCGTCTATTACAACGGTGAATTCGGGTATTTTGCCGAGATATACAGGGACTGGAACACGAATTCTATAAGGGTTTCAGACCGCGTTAGAGGACTGACGAAAGACCTTGAAAAGGAATACCCGGAACTGGAATTTCGGATCTCTTACGACGACGCGGATTTTATCCAAAATTCAATCAGGGACATCGTCTTGACCCTATTGATTGGAGGATTCCTCGCCTTTGCGGTTCTCTTTCTTTTCACGGGCAACAAAAGAATACCGCTCATACTCTCGGTGTCCATGCCGCTTTCCATCGTGCCGGCTTTTTTTGTGTTTTACATCTTCAAAATTTCCATAAACACCATGACCCTTGCGGGACTGGCGCTCGCAATAGGAATGCTGGTTGACGCCTCAATAGTCGTCCTCGAAAACATCATAAGAAAAGGCGATTCGGTCGCAGGCGCGAGGGAAGTCGCGGTTGCTGTGATCACTTCTGTTCTGACTACTGTCGCGGTCTTTTTCCCGGTGGTCTACGTCCACGGAATCGCCGGGTCGATGCTCAAACCTCTGTCTTATTCGGTGATAATAACGCTGGCGCTTTCGCTTTTTGTAGCTTTCACTGTTTTGCCACTTCTTTCAAAATCGATGAAGAAAGACCAGAACACGAAGATCTACTCGGCAATAGAAAAAAGATTTGAGGCAATTTTAGACAAGTGTTACGAAAAAAAGGCCCTTGTTGTAATAGTTTTCGCGGTTTTTCTTATTTCAGGCCTATCGGTGTTTTTATTCATCAAAAAGGAAATGCTTCCGAAACTCGGTCAGGAGACCCTGATCGAATATGAACTGACCCCGGGAACCGACATATCAGAGACTGAAAAAGTAGGGCAGAGGTTCGCACAATATTTCAATACCATGAAAATAGAAAATCTCTTTCTTGCTGGCAGGACAGATCCATTCGGCATTACGGGTGAAAACAGCGGTGCTATAAGGGTCAAAGCATGGAATTCGCCAAGGGATTTAGAACGAATATTCAGCGATTACTCAGGACTCAATTATTCCTACAGGGATTACAACCCTGTGACGGCTGATTTTTCTGCCCTCGGAACAATAACCTTAAGAGGTTATTATGAAGAGACAGGCGAAAGCGATTTAGTAAAACGGATGATACAGGGGGTTTTTCCGAACGCAGTGTTCACATACTCCCAGAAGATAAGGACAATAAACATAACCTTGAGGGAGGATCTTCTTTCGCTTTTCGGACATGACGCCGAGGACGTGGTGTCGAGGTTAAAGCTTTTCACGGGTGGAAACGAGATATTAGATGTCGAGAGGGGCGAGGAAAACCTCGTCATCTCATTGGAAGCCAGAGGATCACTTCGAGATCTTTCCAGGTTCAGAATAGGAAATCTCCCTCTGAAACTTTTTACCAAGATAGACACGACGGAGATTGACAAAGCGATAACGAGATTCAACGGCAAAAGATGTGTTGAAGCCATTTTGCCTTACGATGCGAGGTTCAGAGCTCCGTCTTTTCCTTTCAGGTCGGAACTTGGCGGTGAGGCTGAAGAATACAGAAAATCGCAGACTAGTGTCGTGTTCGCTTTTATAGTGGCGGCTTTCCTGGTGTTTTTAATTTTAGCTTCGTTTTACGAGTCGTTTAAACTGCCTTTTCTTATAATGATAACTGTTCCATTCGCGGCTTCCGGATTCTTTCTCAGTCTCATATTGACAGGGACAAGCCTAAACGCCATGTCCCTGATAGGCCTTGTCGTGCTAGTCGGCATAGTCGTCAACAACGCGATAATTTTAGTCGATAAAGCGGAAAAGTTCAGAAAAGAGGGAGTCTCCTATCCCGGCAAAAAAGCTTCAGTTGAGAGGCTCAGGGCGATATTGATGACTACACTGACGACGGTTCTGGGTCTTCTGCCGTTTTCTCTTGGGAATACTCTTCATTCACCCCTTGGCAGAGGAATTATCGGCGGTCTGCTTCTTTCGAGTTTCGTTTCTCTGCTTTTCATTCCTTTTATCTATGATAGAGTTTTTCGTTAAAAGACCTGTAACGCTTTTTTCGGTTTACGCGGTCATATCCGTATTAGGGATTATTTCCCTCGTAAATCTTCCCGTGGAGCTATACCCCGACACCGAATACCCGACGATGAGCGTTTCGGTCAACTGGCAGGACGCATCTCCCGAACTTGTCGAAAGAGAGATAACGAGGAAAATCGAGAGCGAAGTTTTCAGACTCCAGGGGGTCAGAAACGTCTCATCGAGGTCGTCAAGGGGGCAGAGCACTATAGAGATTGAGTTTGAAGGATCTGTCGACGTCACGTATCAGAAAGTTTTGCTGACAGAGGCTCTTTCGGGCATCGAATTTCCAATAGACGCCAGAGCACCCGAGATAACAGAGAGATCCCCTGACGAATTTGAAAGCGGATACCCGGTTGTACTTTCGGTGTCGGGACCTTACGACCTTGTAGAAATGGGAGAAAAAGCAAGGGAAATTGAGGAAAAACTCGAAAGGGTGGATGGGGTCAAAAATATATTGGTTTACGGCGACCCTGAAAAAGAAATACGGGTTGAGATCTTCGACCCCAGATTTTCTCCCTTTGCAGTTTTGTCAGAATTCATGAAAGAAGACTTTTCAGCGGGAAGAATCAAAGAAGGAGGCGCTTCGATTCCTTTAGTGGTCGAAGAGCAAAAATACCCGGAGATGATGTTCATATACGGCAGAGACCTGACGAAAATTGCCCTTGTAAGATACGGAATAAGCGACCCGTATTATCTGAGCAGAGTGAACGGAAATCCAGTCATTACGCTGAACATCGAAAAGAGGAACGACATAGGCCTTTTGGAATTCAGCAGAAATATAAGAAAAGCCGTCGAAGACCTGGAAGTAAACGGCGAGGTAACCGTCGAATTTGAGAGAGACGAAGCCGACGACATAAGAGAAAACTTAAAAAAGATAGCAATACTTGGGATAATAGCCCTTGTGGGTGTGTCTTTGTCCTTCATTTTCACGATGAAGGATTTCTATTCGGTGTTTCTTTTCTTTCTGACTATTGCGTTTTCGACACTTCTGACATTCGTCTGTATTTATTTTTCGAGACTTTCCCTCAACGTATTCACTTTAAGCGGAATCGCCCTGGGGTTCGGTATGGTCGTCGACAACTCGATAATAGTCCTCGAAAATATTTTGAGGCACAAGGAGGAGGGAAATGAAAATCCCGTCACTGCCGGGGCAAAAGAGGTATTTCTGCCGGTCATAGCCTCGACTTTCACGACAATCGTCGTCTTTGTGCCTTTTCTTTTCTTTCAGGGGACTTCGAGACAGCTCTATGTTCCTTTCGCTCTATCGGCTTCCTTCAGCCTTTTATCTTCAATCTTCGTCGCTTTCACCTTGGTGCCGATTCTTTCAGGACGTATAAAGCCTAAGACGGCGTATAGGCCGAAACTTTATCTCAGGACGTTAAAGGGGATGTTCAAACTTAGGTGGATCATAATGCCGCTTGCGATTTTGCTGATTTTAGCAGGAGCTTGGATATTCAAGGAAAATGTAAGAAAAGGACAGCCATTCAGATACGGCGAAGAGGACAGGCTATATGTAAGGATTTTTCTTCCCAGCGGAAGCGACAAATCAGAGGTCCTGAAAATAGCCGGAGACTTCGAGGAGGAGATACTGGAAGAGACCGGATACGAAAAATTGTTCACAATAATCCTCAATAACATAATACTTCTCGAAATCGACTACGAGGAACCATGCCAACCTGCTTACGCCCTGAAAGAAAAACTGCAGAGATTCGCAGTCAATTTCGCCAACTGCAGGATTGTAATTATCGGCATGGGTGACCCGTTTTTCACGGGAGGAGGTGGCGGGGGAGGTTTTCCTCAGTTTTCACTCAAGGGTTATGACTATTACAGACTCAATGAATACGCAGAAATGGTCAAACAGAAACTTCTTCAGAACCCGAGAATTGAAAATGTTGATTTGAACGTGTCATTCTACGGCAGGGGAGCGCAGAAGGAATTCATTGTTTCACCAAACAGGGCGATGCCCATGCAGGGTTTCAATCCTGCCTCTGTCGCCAATGCGTTGAGAAAAAAAGTGACATCGTATCTCGTCACTGACGAAGACAGGTTCGTGCTGAATATATTCACAGACAGCATTCTGAGGAAGGAGGACCTTCTATCCCTGAGGGTCCAGGCGGGATTTGAGTTGAGAGACCTTTGTTCGCTAAGCGAAGTTACATATCCTCCTCATATAGAAAGAGAGAACCAACAGTACACAAAAATGATCGCCTACGACTATCAGGGCCCATACAAACAGGCGGAAGGGTTCAGGCAGGCTTTCATGTCGTCGGTTCATCTTCCCGAAGGATTTGAACTCGGAGATGTTGAGTTTTACATGGAAGAGGAAGGGTTAAAGAAAAAAGAGATAATAATAGCTATAGCCCTTTCGATTTTCCTGCTACTGGCAGTACTTTCGAGCCTTTACGAGTCGTTGAAAAAACCTCTTCTGATCCTGATCGTCCTTCCGATTTCTTTTTTCGGAGTCGCCCTTGTCTATTGGTTATTCAAAAAGGAATTCGACGCAAGTGCTTTCGTCGGACTGATACTTCTTCTCGGCATTGCCGTCAACGACGGCATAGTTTTGATTGACCATTTGACGAGAGGGAAAAAGCAGGACGCGCAGGAAATAATAACGCGATGCGGACACAGATTCAGACCGATTGTTATAACTACCCTTACTACACTTCTTGGGCTGATCCCTTTCGTCTTCTCGAAGCAGGACATATACGTTTTGTCAAAGCTTTCTATTTCGTGCACGGGGGGACTTGTATTTTCGACTCTCGGAAGCCTTTTCATCCTGCCGGTATTCTACTACACGTTTTTCGGGAGAAAGAATCTGTTGACTGATAAATAAATATATTTAGTAAAAAGACCAAAGATAATTTCCACCACGAAGGACACGAAGCCGGTGACAATAAAAATTGTCACCTACACGAAGTATAAAATTTGAAATACAAATTTTATAAA
>JAFGON010000066.1 GCA_016926475.1 candidate division WOR-3 bacterium
AAAGGGTCATATACGTCCCGGCTCAGGACCATCCCCATGGTTCATGGAGGATGGTCTATCCGACGGCGGTTGCCCTTGGCGAGTTGCCGGATTACAACTGTTTTCTGGAACCACGTCTTGTTTGCCCCGAACGCGGTCCCGGTTACGACACCCCTAAACATCTCCAAACAATCCCTCTTGATTCGATACCCCAAATCGCTCGCACTTATGCGTATTTCGATGGAAGTTACGGAATAATAAACGAGCACCAACTCATGATAGGTGAATGCACTAACGGCGCGAAAATCCAGCTGAATTGCGAGCCAGGAAAGAGAATCTTCTACTCGAGCGAACTCTCAAGAGTTGCCTTGGAAAGATGCAAAACTGCAAGGGAAGCAGTCGAATTGATAGGCTTCTTGATAGAAAATTACGGATACTACGGGACGGGTGAAACACTTCTTTTGGGTGACCCAAATGAGGGATGGGTCATGGAAATGTGTTGCGGAACACCGGACAGCTCAGGGGGATTATGGGTCGCCAGACGTGTACCCGACGGCGAAATATTTGTAGCCGCGAATGAATTCAGGATAAGAGATATCAATCCGGAAGATCCGGACCTTTTGTACTGCAAAAATCTTTTTGAGAACGCAATGGCCATGGGATGGTGGAAACCGGAGGACGGCGTCATGGATTGGCTAAAAACAGTTAGCCTCGGAGAATACAACCACCCCTACTATTCCCTCAGAAGGGTGTGGCGGGTTCAGAGTCTCGTTGCTCAGAGTTTGAATCTTTCCCCGTGGGTTGAGGATGGGTAGACAAGATACTACCCCTTTTCGGTAAAACCGGACCGTCCTCTGACACTGAGGGAAGTGATGAACCTTCACAGGGACTGCTACGAAGGAACAGAATTCGACATGACAAAAGGCACGGCCGCGGGGCCTTTTGGCTTTCCATACCGTTACTACGGTCCATACGGCGGTCAGGGCGACGTCGGAGATCCTTCAAGAGTTCTCGAAGGAGCATGGGAGCGCACACTCTCGGTGAGCTACTGCGGGTACGTCTACGTCAATCAAGCCCGGAAATGGCTTCCCGATGCCGTCGGGGGAATTTGCTGGTTGGGACTGGACCGGCCCTCGGAAACGTGCTTTATACCGTTTTTCGTCGGAGTCAGCGATCTTCCGCCTTCAGTGCAGAACTGCAACACCGCTGAATTCTCTTTTGAGAGTTCATGGTGGGCGTTCAACACTGTATCTAACTACACAGAGATAAAGTATTCTTACATGATTGAGGACATAAAGACGCTGAGGGACAGTATTGAAACTGCTGAAATCGAATTCGTAGATTCCATGGACTCATTGTTCCGTGCCGGGAAAAGAACAGATGAAATCACCGAAAAAAATACACTTTACCTGACGGAAAAATGTTTTGAAAATACCGATTTAGTGACGGCGAGATGGTGGAAACTACTCGTTTATTTGATCGTCCGCTACGACGATGGCTATATAAACACCGAAGGCCACATGGCTCATGAAGTCGGGTATCCGCATTGGTGGCTGGACCAGGCCGGATGGAGAAACGGACCGACGAATTACGACAAACCGTGAAAAGTTTTGGTAATATTATTCTGAAAACATAAAATATAAGGTCAGGGCTTTCCCGAGATTTCCAGGAGGTTTCCATCGGGGTCTTCGAACTTGAACAGCGCGAAATCCGGCGCGAATTCCTGGTATTTTTCGAAAATTTTCACCCCTTCGCTTTTCAAAAAATCGTGGCATTCTCTGACGTTGTCGACTGAAAAACTCGGTGAATACTCCGCGTATTCCCTCGCCTGATCAGACCTTTTCTTTCTCCCTGGTTCCGCATATATAGTGACTTTTCCCGACTTGAGAATAATTCCCGGAGGCATCTTCCCACCTTCCTCAAATCCGAGTTTTTCCTTGTAGAACTTTTTTGCTGCTTCGATATCCGAAACATACAGTGTCAGAACGTTCAGTTCCCTCACTTTCTGCATTCATCATCTCCGGTTTATTTGTGTATTTACACATTTCAGATTTTTTACGTCTTTAATTAAACAAGCGCGAGAAAAACCAGAAAAGCGTGAAGGTAAAAAGATCCGAGGAGCAGTGCCGGAACACAGAACAATAGTATCATAAGAGGCGCGACAACTTTGTTTGCCTTTCTCAGCATGAGATACGTGCCGTAATTTCCGAGAAAAAGACTCACTGAAGATGAAAACGCAAGAACTGAAAGGGAGAGAAATCGGTTCAACGAATACGGTACAACTCCTTTATCGGAGTATAAAGCCCATGACAATACGTATATCAGAACCGGCGGGATGATCGGAAAAAACAAAGCCGATATGGGGACAAAGTATATTTTTTTCACCTAACACTCCCGTCTCCAGTGAACTCAGCCTCGGACTGTGACCAGGCTTTTTCGGCGTCGAATTTCCCTCCCGTCGCAAACTCGAGTCTGTTGAAAAAAGACTTCATCCTCTCGTTGGATTCCCGGACAGCTCTCACAAGAGACTGCCCTCTCGTCCAGCGTCTGACAAAGAAAAAATAAAATACCGGGGATTTACTCTCCCCAGGGTAACCTATTTAAGTGTTTGCGCCGGCATCGAGCCACATTGGCGCTTGTGAAATATCGTTGCACCCCGTGTTGTAGACCAATCGAAGATTCATAGCCAGTTCAGAATCGAGATCCCACATCCAATACACCAAGTCGTTATCGTGAGCAAGTATAAAAAGGTCGACTTCAGAACTCCTTTTAAAAGCAGTGATCATAGCTGACAGAAATTCCTGTTTTTTGTCTCCTGGACATGATTGAGTCAGATATATGACAAAACCGTAATACTTTTCAAGGTAGGGCACTGTGAAATTTTCTGTTCCCCATTTCTGGAAACAGGACACGTCATCCCTAATGGCAACTGCGGCACGGCGCTCTCTTCCCTCAACTCTTGTAAAAGGATTGAATACCTTGTCCGTCAAACCAGCTATGAAAACCCATGAAAGAACAGAAAGTATGATTGTCGTCGAGAGAGCTTGATTTTTTTTCACTTCACCAGATTTCGTATAGACATTATTCCGCCGGAGAGAATTATTTCAGAAAAACCAACATCTACCAGCTTCATTCTGCGAAAATATTTCAATTATTAAACCATCTCAAGTTTTTTTAGCAAATCCCCGAGAATTTTGAGTCTTTCACTTAATATTTCGTCGTCCTTGTGAAGACAGTCGTCGAAAAGCTTTATATCTTCCTCCAGATGATCGTTCTCTGTGCACACCGAAAAGTTCATAGCTCCGCCCTGAAGACCGATTCTGTCGAGGAGTGGGTAATTAGGGTAATCCCCTTCATTCTTCATGTACCTCTCAGCAAAAAAAAGCTTGGTCCTGCAGATGAGAATGGCAAGGTCCAAGACCCTGTGAAATGGGAGTTCCTCGGACTGACGAGACCATTTTTTACCAGTGTGCCTCCATATTTTTGCTGAAATGTCTACTTTTCCCCTTTCGTTCCACTGAGCCAGACCCAGAGATAACCCTTTTGCCTCGCTGGTATAAGCAGACCTCCCGTCGACCTTATCGTATTCCTCCGAGATTATCACCGGCTTGTGTTTTAAATCTGTCGGTATTTTCATTTGTCCTTCCTTTTTTATTAAATTAGTAGTTTACTAAATTAGTAAAAATTTGTCAAGATTTTTTCGAATTATAAACTTTTATGTTGATTTACAATTTTTCGTTTCAAAAACAAAAATGCTAAAAAGGTTAATATAAGTATGCTATAATATAAAGTTAATCCAATGAAAATTTACCTTGACTACAACGCGACAACGCCAATTGACCCGGAAGTCGCTGATTCAATGAAGCCTTATCTCTCAGAATATTTTGGAAACCCTTCGAGCTCTCACAGCTTCGGGACAAAGACAAAACTTGCTGTAGAAAAAGCTCGTAAACAGGTCGCTTCTCTCATACAATGCAAACCAAATGAAATAATATTCACCAGCGGAGGGACAGAATCGAACAACTACGCTATAAAGGGCTATGCCTTTGCCAATATGAAAAGAGGCAATCACATAATCACTTCCGCAATAGAGCACCCCGCAGTATCAGAAGTCTGCAGATATCTTGAGGGAAAAGGTTTTCGCATAACATATATCGGTGTCGACGAGTTTGGCAGGATTGATTTAGACGAACTGGAAAACTCCATCGGGCCTGAAGCAATTCTTATCTCCATCATGCACGCAAACAACGAAATCGGAACCATTCAGCCCATCAGCCAAATATCACAAATAGCAAAAAAAAATAATGTCGCGTTTCATACCGACGCGGCTCAATCTGTAGGAAAATACTCTGTAGATACCACCGAAATGGGTGTGGATCTATTGTCTATAGCCGGTCATAAACTTTACGCTCCGAAAGGAGTCGGCGCCCTTTATATCAGAGAGGGAATAACCCTCGAAAAACTAATACATGGAGCTGATCACGAACAAAACAAAAGAGCCGGGACCGAAAATGTCTTGGAAATAGTCGGGCTGGGAAAAGCCTGTGAAATCGCCCGGCGAGACATTGAAAAAAACATAATAAATATGACGAAAATGAGAGATATGCTGTACAGCAGACTGAAAGAAAAAATTCCCGATATAAAACTAAACGGGCACCCTGACTTTCGTCTTCCTAACACGCTAAACATCAGTTTTTATGGATTGGAAGCAAATGTCATCATAAATGAACTGGAACTGAAAGGCATAGCCGCTTCTGCCGGAGCCGCCTGCCATACAGACTCAATAGAAATTTCTCCCGTTATCAAGGCAATCGGCTTAAATCCTGACCTCGCGATGGGGACAGTTAGATTTTCCGTAGGAAAATTCACGACAAAAGATGAAATTGAAAGGTCTTCGCAGATAATAATCCAAACTGTGAACAGTTTAAGGCCATACGGAAAAACCAATATCGAACAACCAGAAAATTCTGATGTAAAAATAAAACTCACGAAATACACGCAAGGATTGGGTTGCGCGTGTAAACTGAGGCCGCAGGAGTTGGAAAAGGTTCTGAAACTGATGCCAGTCACAACCGATCCCAATGTTTTGATAGATATAAAAACCTCTGACGACGCGGCTGTGTATAAGATAGACGAAAATACAGCCCTTGTGCAGACAGTAGACTTTTTCACACCTGTTGTGGACAACCCCTACGATTTCGGAGCTGTCGCAGCAGCTAACGCTTTGAGCGATGTTTACGCGATGGGAGCAAAACCATTATTCGCTCTGAATATCGTTGGTTTCCCTTCCAACAGACTGCCTCTCACCGTTCTAAGCGAAATTTTAAGAGGCGCTTCGGACAAAGCGAAACAAGCAAATATATCAATACTCGGAGGTCACACAATAGACGATTCAGAACCTAAATATGGAATGACCGTCTGCGGAATCGTCCACCCTCAAAAAATCTGGTCCAATTCGGGCGCCAAAGAAGGAGACGCCATAATACTGACAAAGCCTATTGGGACAGGAATTCTGACTACAGCTCTTAAAAAAGGTTTACTAAGCAAAAGGGCTGAAATCGATTTGATAAAATCTATGTCCGAACTAAACGACAAAGCCGCGAATGTTTTAAGTGATTTTTCTGTTCACGCCTGTACAGATGTTACCGGGTTTGGTCTTATAGGCCATCTCAGCGAGCTGACAACAGCAAGTGGCGTCGACGCTGAAATCTTTGCCGATAGTATTCCAGTTTTCGCCGAGACAAAAAACCTCGCCGCCGCGAATATCGTCCCCGGAGGATCAACAAATAACCTCAACCATTTTTCAAAGAAGGTAATATGGGGTGAAGATCTGTCCGAAATTACAAAAATAGTGTTGTGTGACGCTCAAACTTCAGGGGGCCTCCTGTTTGCTGTTCCAAAAAATGAATCTGGACAAATTATCGATGATCTCAAAAAAGGCGGAATAAAAAGCGCGTCTCATATAGGAAATTGCTTGAAAAGAGGTAAGGGTTTGATTTTTGTCAAAAAATCAAAGTAAAACGCACATACTGAGGGTTAAATTTTACTCAAATACCCCTGCTTTTTTAGGTTCGTATCATGCTTAATAACCGAGATTTCAATATCTTTTGTTTTCTGCCCCAGATCTAATCCCTGGTTTTAAAATTTATCATAAAAAAAAAGAGTTAATTATATAAAATGTCTATATAATTAACTCCAAGAAAAAAGAACTAAACTTTAACTACTTTGAAATTCAGGAGCTAAACTCTTGGCAGCTTTTAGCATCTCATGTTTTATCAAACCAAGATTTCCGTCTTTCGTTACGATAACTGCCATGGCAGCCACGCCGGGAATTATGCAAGTGTGGATAAATATGTAGTTATCGGTTCGAACTTCCACGAAATTAGCCATTCCCAATCCCATTCTGTCTGTGATAATTTTTGACGCCCTGTAAAGCTCAACAGCCAAACCACCGATGTTGACATCAGCCGTTTCCTTTTTTGATTTAGATAAAAGTGTCTCACCAGATCCGAGGTAGATGTAGGTGGCTACAAATCCTGTAATACTCTCAAGATGATTTCAGACAGCTTCCAAAACAGCTTCGTTTAAAGCCACGGTTACCTCCTTGAATAATTGTTAGTTTTTGACAAATTATACACAATTTTA
>JAFGON010000067.1 GCA_016926475.1 candidate division WOR-3 bacterium
ACAAATCGAATTTATCCATACTCCAAAAAGCCGCTCTTAAAACTTGGGGTAAGAATTTAAAGATAGATTTCTTCTCGAATCAGAATAGCGACGAACCTGAAGAGGACGAAAACGTGAAAAAGTTGAAAAACCTTTTTGGGGGAGAAGTAATCGAAATAAATTGAGGGGTTGTATGCAAAATTTCGACAGAATTATTAAACAGGCTCAAAAAATGCAAGCGGATATAGACAGAATCCAAAAAGAACTCGCTCAAGAGAATTTTGAGGGAGAATCCGGCGGCGGAATTGTAAAAGCTGTCGTGGACGGAACCCTTAACCCTGTTTCAGTGAAAATCGAGAAAGAAATTCTCAAAAGCGAAGAAGTAGAAATGATAGAGGACTTGATAGTAGCCGCTTTCACCGCCGCCCAGAGAAAAGCAAAAAACACGGCACAAGAAAAAATGAAAGGCATGTATGGACCTCTCGACTTGCCCAAGGGACTTTGGTAGTTGACCTCTCTCCCTAGACATATAAATGAGCTAATTGAAGCAATGTCGTCTTTTCCTGGCTTAGGCAGGAAAAGTTCAAGGCGTATAGTCTTTCATCTTCTTTCAGAAAGCAAAGCGACAACTTTAAAACTATCAAACGCGCTCCAACAACTTCATGAAAAAACTTTTTTTTGCAGAATATGCGGAAGCATATCAGATTCTGAAACATGCAGTATTTGCGAAAATCCCTCAAGAGACAGAAACGTAATTTGCGTGGTGGAAAATTTTATAGATCAGATCGTCCTCGAAAGCACAAATTTTTACAACGGGCTTTACCATGTTTTAGGCGGAGTCCTCTCTCCTCTTGACGGTTTGGGTCCGGAAAAGTTGAACGTCGATAAACTGATGAAAAGAATCGGCAAGATGGAAATCAAAGAAATCATAATAGCTTCAAATCCAACTCCTGAAGGCAACGCAACAGCTCTTTATCTTGCCGATTTATTGGATAAAACCGGAATCAAAATTTCAAGGCTCGCCAGGGGGATTCCTGTGGGAGGGGATCTCGACCTTTTAGATTTAGAGACAATAAGGCTCTCCCTCGAAGGAAGAATTGAAATAAAAAAAAACAAGTTGACTAATAGTGTCTTTTAATATAACAAATACTTCATCTAAATGACTTTTTTATGTCTTATGAACACATAGATATACTTGAAGAAGACTTTTGGGTCTTGAAGAACATAACTTCGGCGTTTCAAAAGACCATCGACGCCCGAGTTATTGTCCTCATAGACCGTTCCGGACAACCTATTGTCTCCTGCGGTGAAACCGAAAACATAGACATTCTCGCGTTTTCTTCACTCGTGGCGGCAGATTATGCCGCGACCAGCCATTTAGCAAGCTTGATCGGAGAAAATGCTTTCGCGACGCTCCACCACCAGGGTATTGAAAACAATATTTTTATACAGATAATTGAGGACAAGTTCATCCTCGCGATAATATTCAAATCACATACCCCTCTGGGTAGAGTTAAAGTTGAAGCTTTGAGAACAAAGGAAAACCTCACGGAAATTTTTCAGAAAATAACTAAAAAAATCGAAGAGGATAAGACAACGGTTTTCCCGACGGAAGACATTGAAATTGACAATTTTCTTGAAGATTTTTTTGAAGATTTACATTAGGAGTTTTTTTGTCGGTAATTAATTACGCGTCAAGAGAGATAAATTGTAAAATCGTGTATTACGGTCCGGGTCTGGGCGGTAAAACGACAAACCTCAAGAAAATCTACGAAAAGGTCAACCCCAACCACAGGGGCGAGTTGATATCTCTTGCAACAGACATGGACAGAACGCTTTTCTTCGATTTTGTCCCGGTGGACCTTGGAACCATTAGAGGTTTTAAAACCCGGTTCCACCTCTACACAGTTCCAGGTCAGGTTTACTACAACGCTTCGAGAAAACTAATCTTGAGAGGAGTTGACGGAGTAATATTCGTAGCTGATTCGCAGATAGAGAGGCTTGAAGACAACATCGAAAGCATGCGCAACTTGATAGAAAATCTTAAAGAATACAATCTGAAACTCGGGGAAATTCCTTTTGTAATTCAATACAACAAGCGCGATCTTCCTAATATCGCCCCTCTAAACCAGCTTGAAAAACTTTTAAACCCCTTGAAGGTACCTACCTTCGAAGCAGTAGCAAGCGAAGGGATCGGAGTTTTTTCGACTTTAAAAGAAGTGTCGAAGTTAGTCTTGAAGAAACTCTCCCAGTAATAATGGCTCAAACCGAAATAGGAAAATCATTTTTCGACGCCCTCAGGGGCATGAAAATCGCTTTCAAAACACAAAAACATCTTCACCTGCACATATTCATCTTTATGCTCGCTCTCTACTCTATCGCTTTTGGGGGCGCCAACCTCAGAAATTCATTGGCTTTGCTCGCCGTCGCAACAATGGTCGTCACAGCTGAACTCATCAACTCATCCATAGAAATTCTGTGCGACTTTATTTCACCGGAGCACAATGCATTCATAAAAAACGCCAAAGATCTCTCAGCGGGAGCGGTTTTGTCAGCGACCTTTTCGTCTATAATATTCGCCTACCTGATTTTAGCCGACGCCGTGATGATTTCAATTGCCAGATTTTCCGGTTTCATCACCAAAATTCCTCCGCTCTACCTTTTACTTTTTTTACTGTTGTTCTGCGCTTTTACCTTGATACTTTCCAAAAGATTTTACGGAAAATTTTCAATTCCTTTTGAAGGGACTACTTTCGCCTTATCTCTTTTGATAACTTTTCTGTCTCTAAAAAGCTTATCTGTGACATTCGTTTTCTTCATGCTTATCGGCGGTATTATTCTCATTGAAGCTCTTCTGAGAAACAAAAACTGCGAAAATGTCTACATATCCGGATTGATGGCGATAATAGCAGCGGTTTTCATTCATAGAATATCAGCGAACATCGAAATACAGTTTTCAAACGATCTGGTCGCTTCGTTTTTAATTGGTGCATCTCCAACAAACGGATCTTGCTACATAGCTTCTTTAAAACCATCCCTTTCCTCTTCTGTAATCGCAATTTTCGGTGAAATAGCATCTCTTGTTTTTTTTACGATTTGGGGACCAAGGTTCAAAAATTCATTCGCCAAAAACAAAACAAACCACAGTTTCCCTCCTCCCTCCAAGTTTTTTTATCTGGGACTTTTCGTCGCTTCAGCCCTTCCTATGCCTTTTTCCTCCTCTGTCGTCTCTTCCTCTTACTCCACAGCTTTTTCCTGCGACAAGAAGCTTTCCGTTCCAATCTCAACTGTCGGGATATTGCTGAAATACTTTCTTGTCATAATATCTTTACCCCCATACGCTCGGATTGGAGTTTAGATGAAATATCTGGTAACCGGCGGAGCCGGATTTATAGGTTCTCACCTGGTTGAAAAATTACTCTCGTCAGGTGATAAAGTCATTTGCCTTGATAATTTCTCTACGGGTGAACGTGGAAATTTAAAAGATTTCGGCGGGTCTTCATTCAAATTAATCGAAAAAGACGTCACCCAACCCCTATCAATTGCTGAAAAAATCGACGTAGTCTACCATCTCGCTTCACCCGCCAGCCCACCAGATTATTTCAAACTTCCCGTCGAAACCCTCATGGCAGGTTCACTTGGCACATACAACGCCCTGAATCTTGCGCTTGAAAACAAAGCCGTCTTTTTTCTTTCTTCTACTTCCGAGATATACGGAGACCCGTCCATTTCTCCCCAAAATGAAGATCTTTGCGGATACGTCAACCCTATCTGGCCCAGAAGTGTCTACGAGGTTTCAAAACGCTTCGCCGAGTCAATCACCATGACATACAACAGAAAATACGGACTTAAAACGAGAATTGTCAGGATTTTCAACACTTATGGCCCGAATATGCGGATCGAAGACGGAAGGTCCATTCCAAACTTCATAAAATTGGCTCTTCAGGGTAAAGACTTGAAAATTTACGGAGACGGCAACCAAACCAGAAGCTTTTGTTACATTGATGATGTAGTAGAAGCCTTTGTCAAACTTCCGCGAATAGAGTATTCACAACCAGTAAACATTGGAAATCCCGAAGAAATATCAATATTCGACCTTGCCAAAACCGTTGTCAAATTGACTGGCTCAAAATCCACGATCACTTTTCACAGACCTTTAGACAACGACCCAAAAATTCGAAAACCAGACATATCGAGAGCTAAAAAAATACTCGAATGGGAACCAACGGTTGGTCTAAAACAGGGATTGGAAAAAACCGTTGAATCATTCAAAAGAAAAATCGGACCATTATGATAGGAATTATTCTAGCTGGAGGTCTGGGCACCAGACTTTTACCCCTGACAAAAGTGACCAACAAACACTTGCTCCCCGTCTTCAAAAAACCAATGATTTTTTATCCCATAGAAAAGCTTGTCGAAGCCGGAATAGAAGAGGCGGTAATAGTCGTAGGAGACAGATCCGCAGGAGATTTCATAAGACTGCTCGGCAACGGCCGGGATTTCGGCCTAAAAAACATTTTGTACACTTATCAAGAAGGAGAGAAAGGAATAGCTCACGCTCTTGGACTCTGTGAAAATTCAGTAAATGACGATAAAATCCTCGTAATACTCGGCGACAATCTATTTTCAGAAAAACTCACCGAACAAATCGGAATATTTCAGAATCAGATCATGGGCGCCCGTATCCTTTTAAAACAGGTCCCGGACCCTCAGAGGTTCGGAGTTCCTGAAATAAAAGAAGGCAAAATTGTGCAAATCGTTGAAAAACCCTTGGTTCCTCCCTCTGGGTTTGCGGTTACAGGGATATACATGTATCACCGGGATGTCTTTGAAGTCATAAAAGGCCTAAAACCTTCCAACAGGGGGGAAATTGAAATCACTGACGTCAACAACTTCTACGCCGAAAAAAAAACTCTGTCTTTCGGATTTCTCCAAAAATGGTGGACCGATGCAGGCACGTTTGATTCTTACGCCAGAGCTTGGGACTACGTCCGAAACGAAAACCGGTGAACTCTATAAAAATCCTTTTAACGGGTGGAGAGGGCAACCTTTCCGGAAAACTGAGAACAGATCTGTCCGAATTTGAAGTGTTTTCACCTGGAAAAGGTGAATTGGATGTCACCAATCCTGTCAACGTCGATTCATTCTTTAAAAAAACCGCACCGGATGTCGTCGTCCACACTGCAGCGATAACCGATGTAGACTATTGCCAGTCTCACCCCCTGGAAGCGGAGAAAGTCAACGTATCTGGAACTGAAAACATTTGTCTTCACTCCAAAAATATTCGCCTGATTTACCTGAGCACTGATTATATTTTTGACGGCAAAAAAAAAAGACCTTACCGCGAAGACGACGGACCAAACCCTCTTTCGGTCTATGGAAAGACCAAACTCGATGCTGAAAATGCCGTATTGTCACTTACATCCGATCACATGGTGGTGAGGACATCATGGCTCCTCTCAAGAACCTCCGGTTTTTTGATGAAAATTGCCAACCTTCTACTAACAGGGAAAAAGATCCCTGTTGTAGACGACACGGTAGGTTCTCCAACAGTAGTCGATTTTTTGTCTTTAACCATTTCTCAGACAATCGGTTCATCGTACAGGGGAATTCTGAATGTAGCAAACTCAAAGCCGGCCACCTGGTTTGAAGTCGCTAAAGAATACCTTGAATTGACAGGAAGGGATATAGATATCATTGTTCGGTCGTCTTCTGAAAATTTCAAAAACAAATCTCCGAGACCTAAATACTCTGTTTTGGACTGCTCTCTTTTGACTTCATTGACGGGAATAGAGCCGCCTTCATGGAGAGATTCCTTGAAAAAACATTTGGAAATAAATTGAAAAGGTCCTGTTTTCTCAAATGTCCTTGTAGATCTTAACAGTGACCGTCGTCCCTTTTCCGAGTTCGCTTTCGGCTTTAATCGAGCCTTGATGCCTTCCGACAATTTTTTTGGCAAGGGTTAGACCCAGACCCGCTCTTTTTTCATTGGTATCTTTAAAAGAGTAAAAAGGATCAAATATCCTCTCTAAATTGTCGTGAGCTATTCCTCTGCCGTTGTCTTCGAAAAATATGTAAACGCACTTTTCGTCTTCATCGGATTTTGAAATTATTTTTATCACTCCACCTTCATCCCCTACAGCTTCTACGGAGTTTACTATTATGTTTAAAAATGCCTGCCTGAGCTGGTCTCTGTCTGCGCTTACATTCGGGTTTTCTTCTTCAAAATGAGTTTCAAACCTTATTCTCTTTTTACAGGCGCTTTTATCAATCATTGCTATTGCTTCCAGAATGAGCGCGTTGACATCGACAAGACAATATTGAGCATTGTTAGTTGAAGAAAGAGATCTCAAGTTGCTTATGATGTCGGAAATCTTTTCAATACCCTCTTTTATGCAAGAAAGAGCGCTTTCAAGTTTATCTTTCTGAGAGACCGTATCTACGTTGTCCATGTAATCCGTGGCAATCTGCATGGCACTCAGTGGATTTGAAATTTCGTGAGATATGATGGAAGCGATTTCAGCCACAAGAGAGCTTCTGGTGTATTCCGTGGGAGCTAGTCGCTCTTTCATATCGCCTTTCAAGGACAGGGCTATTCCCTTGATAAGCCATGTGTTCTCGATTGAAACAGATACTCTGTTCGCCATCAATCGCAATATTCTCAGATCTTCCGCAAGGATGACCATGTCCTTTGGCAAAAAAGCAATTATCACGCCGTTTACGATAAATTTGCTCTTTAGAGCGAGAACGAGAAGTTTTCCTCTATCTGTGATTTTTTCAAAATACGCTTCATCTCTTGATATCGCTTCAACAGCTGTTTTTTCGAGCTCGTCGGCGTCTTTCTCGGCAAAACCGAAGCTCTCGACTAACGTCACCTTGTTTTCATCCGGTGAAGTCTTCATGAAAAAAACAAGCTTTTTCAAAGGTAAAATCAGTTTAAAAGTGTCTAAAATACCGTTGAACGCCTTTTCAATCCCCTCGCAAGAGAGCGAATCAAAAAGGTCGTTTATCGCGATAATCTTTTTAAGATAAGCGTTCTCTTTCCTAAGATTCTTCGCTTCAAGTTCCTTTTGAATCAATGAAATAATATTCTTAGCCCTGAACGGTTTAGGAACGTATCCGGCGGCTCCCTTCTTCATCGCCTCAACAGCTGATTCTATGGTACCGTAACCTGTCATGATAATGGGAACTATGTCAGGATGATAATTCAAAGCGTTTTCGATGAGTTCAATTCCGCTCATTTTGGGCATTTTCAAATCTGTGAGGAGGACATCGTAGGCGTTCTTGTTTATCAATTCAAGGGCTTCAAGAGAATCGTTAGTGGTATCGACTTTATAACCGGTGGAAACCAGAATTTCCTTTAAAAGTTCCGTTATCGATTTCTCGTCGTCGACAATTAATATTGAATAATTTTCAGACATATCGCTGATATTACTTAGTTAAATCTTATACCAACAATTTAGATAATACAACGAATAATAATCGAGAAAACTAAGTTTGGGCTAAAGAGAATAATTTAAGGTAATTGCACAAGAAATTATTGAAAACTGATATAATTTTAGTGCATGAAAGTGAAATACTCGAAGTTAACAAACAAGCAGATAAATGATTTGATCCGTGCATTTTTACTTGGAATACCAGCGATATAAGCAGCAGATTATGCGCAGGTTCATGGAAATACGGCCAACAAATTTAAAAAGGATAAGATTGAAAATTGCTGAAAACTGTATGAAGAACGTAAAGAGATTCAAAGGAGAAATTGAACAGAGATTTAACAACAGGTAGAATAAGAATTTATTTGGTTTAATCAAAAACATGTTATGATTCTCATGTGCAATTACCTGATTTAATTTAACCCTTAAAAAAAAATATCGGAATTTCATAACTATCCAGAAAAACATTTATCCGAAATGAGTTGACTTTTATTTTTCGCGCAAATAACATTCTAAAAAAGCCGGGATGGCGGAATTGGCAGACGCGCTGGATTCAGGTTCCAGTGAATGCAAATTCGTGCGGGTTCAAGTCCCGCTCCCGGCAATCAGACAACCGATGAATTGCCAATTTAAAAAAATGACTCTGCTCATGACTGTTGTAATAATCTCAGCTATGGGCAGTTTTTTCTCTTTTATGGCTATTAGATCATCAAGACCTATCACCGTAGCCGAACAACTTTCTTACTTCCCTTCTGGCAAGGGTTTTAGATTGGCGGGACCTTCCTTTTCTTCAACCATAGCAGACATAGCTTGGATACAAATCGTCCAGTACTACGGTTGGGAAGTAAAAACCAGCAGGGATTATTCCAAAATGAAAAAATCTCTTTTCACGTTGATAGACATTGACCCGAATTTCTCGACCCCATACACCTTAGGCGCTTTTATACTCTTGGATAATGTAAACGATTTTCAGGGTGCCATCGAAATTTTGCAAAAAGGCATTTTATCCAATCCCGACGAGTGGAGGTATCCTTTCTTGATTGGCTTTATTTACTGGATATCAGCTCCAAACAAAGAGGACAGTCTTCAAAATGTTTTTTATTTACGCGCTTCTCGCTACTTCAGAATATCTGGATCAAAACCAGGCGCTCCGAACTATGTCCTGAAGTTCTCTTCAGAAGCTGCAAAGAGAAGAGGAGAACACTTAACCTCCGCCGATATATGGCTCGAACTCTATAACTCTAGCGAACTCGATGAAGAAAAAAAGATATTCATCAGGAACGCGAAGAGAGAAATCGAAAGGTATATTCTCTCCCAAGTTCAAAGTGATTCTCCGATAACATTCAGAATTGAAGATCTAAACCTGAAGCCTGAACACATTTTTATGCCTGATGGATCCCATCTGGTAATAGACCGGACTATTTCCTGGGAAAATCAATAATGTTGTTTAATTTTCAGAATCGCTTTGGATAATCTCCTGGAAACTGCTTCAACTCCCAAAACTTCACAGATTTCAAAAAGACCCGGTCCAGCCGGCAGGCCGGTCAGGCTCACTCTCAAAGCGTGTATCAGCAAATTTGGTTTGACTTCAAAACTTTTGGAAGTGTCCCTCAGGCATCGTTCAAAATCCTCTTTTGTCCCGAGAGTCAAATCTTTGATGTTTTCATGCAATCTTTCAAGATATAGATCTATTTTGGGAACCGATATCACCGATTTTTCCCAAGCCGTATAATCGTATTCAACTGGGTCTTGGAAAAAATATTTCGCTCTTTCCGCCGAATCGGAAAGTTTTGGCAGTCTCGTCTTGAGAATTTCGAAGACTTTCGAACAATAACCTTTGTCAAAGGCCTCGGTGTCAATTCCCTCAGCTTGGAGAAAGATCTTTGATTTTTCGTAAATATCCAAGCCCGATAATTTCGAAACATAAATTGAATTTATCCATTCAAGTTTTTTCAAATCAAAAACCGCGGGACTTTTGGACAGACCTTCAAGGGAGAATTTGGATATCGTCTCTTCTCTGCTGAGTATCTCTTCGTTGTTTCCTGGCGACCACCCGAGAAGCGACAAAAAATTGAACATTGCCTCCGGAAGTATGCCGTCCTTTTCATAGTCTGAAATTGAAACCGAACCATGCCTTTTGGAAAGTCTTTTTTTATCCGCGCCTAAAATGAGTGGAAGATGTATGAACTGGGGTTCGATCCAGCCCATCGACCTGTATAAAAGGACGTGCTTCGGCGTGGAAGAAATAAATTCTTCCCCTCTTAGAACATGGGTAATATTCATCAAGTGATCGTCTATTACATTTGCGAAATTATAAGTGGGGAAACCGTCGCGCTTTAAAAGGACCATATCGTCGATAGTATCATTCTTAAAGCTGACAGTTCCCCTGAGATAATCCTTGTAAGAAGTCACGCCTTCCAAAGGCGCGGCGAATCTCACTACCTGTCCATTTTCTTTCAAACTTGAGATGCCTTGGTATGGAATATTTCTGTTTCTGCAAAATCGATCGTACATAGGGTTTTTTTTCTCTTCTCTGAGTTTCGCCCTCAGTTCTTCAATCCTTTCCTCCGGACAATCGCAGACATAAGCGAATCCTTTTTTAACCATCTCCCTGGCTACAGTATCGTAGAGTTCAAGCCTTTCCGACTGAACGTAAGGGCCAAACTCCCCCCCGAATCCGTATCCTTCGTCTGGTGAAATTCCAAGCAAGTTGAGTGCATAGACGATAGATTCTACGGAACCTTCGACATATCTTTCTCTATCTGTGTCTTCTATTCTTAAAACAAAACTGCCTCCAGTATTTTTAGCCAAAAGATAGTTGAATAGTGCTGTCCTTACATTTCCCACATGAGGAAAACCTGTTGGAGAGGGGGCGAACCGAACTCGAATTTTATTCATTTGGGCTCCGTGATAATCCCGTAAACAGACTTCATTATTTTGTCCCTTGAGGATTTTGCGTCTTCCATCAGTTTTTGGGCTTCTTTTTTGATTCTCTCTCTGAATTCGTCGTCTCCGATAGACGAAAGGTTTATTAGCACATTCAGGAAAGCCCCTTCAGCCGCCGCAAATGCCGAAAGAGCCGCCACGCCAGCATCGGATATGCTGTTGGGGTTTATCCTTGAAGCCAAGACCTCCAAGATTTTCAAGACCTCGACAGAACACGCGCAGGTTCTTAAGGGTACTTCCGCAGCTTCTTTGTTTGCCTTTTCAAGAGCATTGCTCCTGAGGTTTATCTCTTCTTCGGTTTTTTTCGGCATTCGTCCCGCGGTAATAATCTCGTTGAAAGCGTCAGTGTCTTTGTCAATAAGTTCAGACAGTTCTTCTTTCAATTCATGGGCTTTAAAAGCGGTTTCTTCCATATATGATTTATATTCGGAAAAATTTTTGTGCCCAAAAGTCAGGTTTGCGACCATAGCCGTCAAAGCGGAACCCAGGGATCCTAAAAGAGAGCTCACGCTCCCCCCTCCGGGAGCTACAGAGTTGGAAGAGACCTCATCTATGAAATCGTATACTTTTTTTGAAGCGAGTTTACCCCCTTTTTTTGCCCCCACAACGTATTCGATTATTTTCTTTTCCGGTTCAAAACCGTAGAGCGAAGAGAGACCGAGTGACATTACTGCCGATTCAATTGCTTTTGTCTCGTTGACGGCTCCGCATTCACCTTGCTTCGATAAAAAATACCTGCCGGATTCTTTGATCGCCTCAAGCGGAACCAATCCTACTATTTCACTTCCGGTCACCAGAGCTCCCCTCAAGTCCGCCTGTCTTCTAACTTCTTCAAAAGCAGTGTGGATTCCCGTCGTACGGTAATCTGTCAAATTCATGGTCACTTGGGCTACGTTGAAATCGGGGAGATACCAACCCGTAGCCTTGCAAGATTTCAGGGTGCCGGGTATTTTGATTTTTTCTCCTTTTTCATTCAGGACAATTTTCCCTTTTTCGTCTCTTTTAAACCTTCCTGAATCGCTTATGGTCTTGCCGATATCTTTCGCAATTTTCGGGTCGGTCGAATTGAGGTTTATATTATAAGCGATGAGAAAATCCCTTACGCCGATGACCGTCGCCCCGGATTTAGCGTTGAAAGTAGCTGGACCAAAATCCGGTCGCCAATATTCATCTTTCATTTTTTCTTCGAGAGCTTCATATTCTCCCTTTCGTATTTCGGCAAGTAAAACTCTTTGCGGTTTAACAGCGGATTTCTCATACATGTAAACAGGTATATTAAGCTGATCTCCCACCCTTCTTGCGAGTTCCACGGATACGGCGACGCACTCCTCGTCCGTGATACCCGATATCGGAATCAAAGGACAGACATCTGTTGCGCCCATCCTCGGGTGGGCTCCTTTGTGGGTTCTCATATCAATCAATTCTGAAGCCTTTTTGATGGCTCTGTAAGCGGCCTCTATCACGGATTCTGGGTTTCCGACGAAAGTGACAACTGTTCGGTTGGTGTCTGGTCCAGGGTCTACATCAAGCAAAATTGCACCTTTGGTGTTTTCAATTTCTTTCGTGATGAGTTCGATTTTCTTCTTGTCTCTTCCTTCACTGAAATTTGGTACGCATTCTAACAATTTCATTTTTCACCTTTCGATTTCGCTTCTTATTTCATAAAGTTCGTTGCTGATGTCCTCGAGAGACCTCGCGATTGAAGATGACGAGTTCGCGATTTTTTCGAGATTTCTCGTGTCGGTCTCAAAACTGTCCCCGTTAAATTCCGCGTATAATTGTCCGAAAGAAAGATAAGGACGAATTAAATTCAGAAAAAGAAGAACTGCAATCACAGCTAAAAGAATCATGACAGGTTTGGATCCTTCGATCTTCAAAGTCATTTTTGCCTCCTTTTGAATTTTCTTCAACTACAGAGAAATTTTATCATAAAAGAAACGATTTGCACCCTCGGGCTTTTTCGTCTCGAAACGGTAATTATTTTACCAGAAAACCGAATTTATTCTTCAATAAAAATGTCCTTTTGCGTATAATACCAATACAAACCCTGGAGGTGTTTATGTTTGAGTTCTGCACAGTCGCGATGATAACCCCCTTTAGCGAAGGCAAAATTGACATGGAAGGGGTAAGGAAAAACATTGATTTCTACGTCAGGGGTGACGTCAGCGGAATTCTCATAGCCGGAACTACTGGAGAATCACCAACTCTCACTGAAGAAGAATACCAATCTTTAGCCAATGAAGTCGTCCATGCAGTCAACAAACGCGCCAAGGTAATGCTAAATGCTGGAACAAACTCGACTCAAAAATCTCTTAAAAACCTCTCCCTTGCGAACAAAATCGGAGTTGACGCGGTTCTCGCGATTACCCCTTACTACAACAAACCAAATCATTCCGGGATGAAAGAGCATTTCGTCCGTATAGCCTCAGAAACAGATTTGCCGGTGTACATCTACAATGTACCATCGAGGACAGGAGTGAATATAGATATTGACTTGGTCGTAGAGCTCAGAAGCGAGAACAAAAACATAGCAGGAATAAAAGAAGCGGGGGGTAACATAGACAGGTTTTCAGATATGGCGCAGAAAATTGACGGTGGTTTTGAGATTCTATCAGGAGACGACAATATGACCCTGCCCTCAATGTCAGTGGGCGCAAAAGGCGTTATTTCTGTCAGTGCGAATATAATCCCCGCCGAAGTTTCAAAAATGACAAAAGTGTGGAGTCTAAAAAACCCCGACACCGCTAGAGAAATACATCTAAAATTCTTTCAACTGACCAAACTTCTTTTTGTCGAGACAAACCCAGTTCCCGTTAAAACAGCCATGCGTCTGATGGGCTTACCTTCCGGAGAGCTGAGGTTGCCCTTGGGAGAGATGTCAGAAAAAAACGCGCAATTGCTCAAAGCCGAACTAGGCAGACTCGGACTGGTGTGAACAAAATCGTAGTTCAAAAATTCGGCGGCACAACTGTCGGCACACCGGATAAAATCAATCTCGTCGCAATGGAGATCTCCGACATGGTGCAGAAAGGCTACAGAGTTGCGGCTGTTTTATCAGCGATGGGACAGCAGACCGACGAATTGATTTCATTGGCAAAATCGGTCACAGACGATCCTGATCCGAGAGAATTGGACATGTTGGTGACGGTGGGAGAAAGAATATCCATATCATTGCTTTCCATGGCTCTAAAAAAACTCGGAAAGGACGCGATTTCTTTTACGGGCAGCCAAGCCGGAATAATTACCGATTGCAACCACAACGACGCCAGAATACTGAGAATCACGCCAAACAGAGTTCTTGAAGCTTTGAATTCTGATAAGATAGCCATTATCGCGGGATACCAGGGAGTAAGTGAAAAAAAAGAAATCACTACACTCGGTAGAGGTGGTTCAGACACCTCTGCCGTAGCTATCGCCTGCGTGTTAAGAGCCCATTATTGCGACATTTTTACCGATGTTGACGGCGTCTTTGCAACTGATCCGAGAGTCTTACCCAGGGCTAAACACATCGAAAGAATCGGATACGAAGAAATGATGGAATTGGCGGCCCTCGGAGCAAATGTCGTTCATCCCAGAGCCGTCGAAATTGCCCAGAGATACGGGCTTGAACTAAGGGTGAAAAACATTGAAAATTACTTTAAAAAATGCGGAGGTAAATTGACCGAAATAAAGAATTTTCCACTTTCGCTTGAATCAGTCACGGTAAAAGGTCTCGCGTCAGACAACGAAGTGTCGTTGATATCCGCCGATATCGACGATGAGAACCATATGTCCTTTTTGGCATCCCTTTCCGAGAACAATGTTCCAGTGATCAATTTCATCCTGAACGATAGTGGTAAATCCCGGTCATTGGAAATACTCGTCAGATCAAATAACACCGACAAAGCGAGAAAATTACTTGAAGGTTTAAAATGTCGAAAAATTGAGATTTCTCGGGACTACGCTCTTATCAGCTTGGTGGGTACAGGCAGCGGAAATTCGCCGGAATTGATGAAAAAATTGATCGGGGTTTTGAAGAAAAACGGATCTTTGGTCAAGATGATTTCTTGCTCCGAGGTAAAAATCAGCTTTTTAACCGAAAAAAAATTTTCCCCTTCGCTTTTAAACGAAATAGCACTCGTTTTTGATCTATTGGAAGAGGAATAGGCTATTTGGTCTTTGATCCATCGGAGGTACTTTTTGAAAGTTTTTTTTGAAAATTCAGAATTAACCCTAAAGGAATCAATACGACATAACCTGCTATGAGTAAAATTGGTGCCAGGGTTATAGAACCTCTTCTGAGAAACACATACCCGATTATGACAGATAAAACACCGACAGCTATTATTAAATAATTTATTGTAGTCAAACCAATCCCTTCCGTGGGTTGGTTTTTTTTAACCTCTATTTCTTTATCTTTCTTTTTTGTCTCAATGTTTTTCTTGCCGGACATTAAAACTCCTTTTTGAAATTAGTTCTGTTCATTCAGCGGCAGAATACGTCCTCTTTGAATTGTGAGCAGTTGATGCGCGATTCTGCTTCCGGGTTCCAAAATTATTTGCCCTGAGACGCCGGAGTGTATTCTTAGGGAAGTTATGGCGTCTCCAAGCTGTTTTGAACTTTCGAAAGATTTACCCTGAGAAGCGACAATCAATATTCTCATCGCGTCATATCCGAGCCTTGCCACCCTTGAGGGCTCTCTGCCGTATTCCTGAGTGTAGTCGTTTACGAAACCTATTGTCTCGCTCCCGAAATACCCCTTCCCGGGAAATACGGCCCCCACTACCGCGTCTTCGCCGTACCTTACCACTTCATCGTTGTTCCAAATGGAAGATCCGAGAAACCTCGCGTTGCAGCCGATAAACCTCAGCGTAGGAGAGAGCTGGACTATTTCGGTTACGCTTGATGAAATAAAAACAGCGTCAGGTTCTTCGAGGGTAATTTCAGACGAAATCCTCGTAAAGTCGCTTGTGCCTCTTGGAAAAGTCCAACTTCCAAGAATATGCCCTCCGAGGCTTGTCACATAATCCGAAAACTTTTGTAAATCCTCCTCGTAACCTTCGCCCCCGACAACACAAAAATTCGAGTAAAGGGCTTTTTCAACCGCCCATGTCGCCAGGACAAACAATTCTTCATCCGTTTCAGGTCTGTTGAGTTGAAAGATATAACTTCCTATGTCGCTTATGCCAGATTGTGTTGCGGTAGGTGTGATCATCGGAATCGAGTTCGCCACGCATATTTCTGCGACATCTATCGAAGAGGATGAAAGCAAAGGTCCGATAATTGCTATGACTCCTTTCTCGTCAATCAGTTCTTTTGCGCATTGAGTCGCCTTTGAAGGTTCTCCGTATGAATCGTAGATCAGTATTTCAAAACCACTGCCTTTAAGGGCGAGTTTTATGCCGTTTATCACTTCTTGGCTGTATTGAGCGTGCTGCCCCGTCAAAGGCATAATAACTCCGATAAGTTTTGAGTTTATCTGTCTTAGAAACGGCGGTCTTCTCTCTAAAAACTCCGAGTTCTGATGGTTGGTTTTCAATAAATCCCATAACCTCTCCGACTCAGTTATGTCGCCTTCGCTGAATGCCGCTGTGCTGGCAAAAAACAAAATTCTGGGTGATAGAGAAGTTTCCCTGTTTGATTCGTAAAGGTCTTTAAGTTCGGTCGAGCTCAGGTTCGATGTCATGTCGTTCAACTCGTTTAAAGCAATTTCTTTGAAAGGGTCACCATCTGGAATGAGGTCATACATCATCAGAATCGTCTCGGAAGATTCTTTGAAAGCTTCTTCGTCAGAAAAGACACGGGCCAAAAGGCGGAGAGCTGTAATTTTATTTTTAGCCGGTAAATCTTCTTCTTGGAGCAAGTCCGAAAGAGCCTTTTCTGATTTCGGCATATCTCCTATCATGTAGGCGCTCAAGGCTATCATGTATTGTGTTTCAAACCTCAAGGAATCGGAAGGCGATGAGGAAAGAATTTGGTTGAAAATTATTATCGCGTCCTGATATTCGCCCTCGGCGTATTTCTCAAGGGCGATTCTGTTGAGGTCTTCAACGTACGATGTCTGTTGTCCCTGTCCGTTTCTGAGCGGAGTGCAAGACAAAAAAACCAGTGTTATTATTACTATAAAATTAAGTGTTTCAGTTTTCACTTTGATGCTTTTGAAACCAAATCGTTCATTTCTTTGACCACTTGATCTACATCCAAACCATGGGCGGTCAGCCCGTCTTTCAACGACTCTCCCGCGGCTAGTAGACACCCCAAGCAGTGAAGGTTGTATTTTTGAAAGATTTCAAGTGTTTTGGGATATTTTTGTATTACTTCAGATAGCTTAATTTCAGGCGTAATTAAATCGGGCATTAAACCTCCAAGATAAAATATTCTTTACAAATAATAAAATATATACAAATTGCCGAATAAAGCAAGCATCATTGAGTGTTCTTTTTATCTTGCTGGGCTTTTTTGCATAATTTTGAAATCTCGCACCCCGCGCAATTCGGTTTTCTTGCTTTGCATACGTTTCTGCCGTGATCACCAATGACGAATGAAAATCCTGTTCGAATTTTATCGGGGACGATTTTTACGAGCTTAAATTCGATTTCTTCGGGATTAAGATGTTCTTCGACAAGTCCGAGACGGGCTGTGACCCTTATCAAGTGGGTGTCGGCAATTATGGCTGGTTTACCTAAAAATTCTCCGACAAACAAATTCGCTGTCTTCCTGCCAACTCCGGGTATTCTTATAAGATCTTCTATAGTTTCCGGTACCTCTCCGTTGTATCTTTGTTTCAAGAAAGAAGCAGCCCCTATAATTCTTGCTGACTTCATTCTGTACATTCCTACGGGTTTTAGTATTTCTTCAAGAATCTCTGGATCAGCTCTTGAGATCTCGTTGACTCCCGGATATCTTTTAAACAAAACGGGTGTCACCGAATTCACCCTCGAGTCCAGGGTTTGAGCCGAAAGTATTCCAGACAATAAAAGTTCATATGGTTTTTTGTAATTTAAATGGCATTTAGCATGAGGATATAGTTTGGATAAAATCTCATAAATTTTAACAGCTCTTTCTTTCTTGGTCATTTATCTGTCCTTCTGGCAATAATTTGATCTCAAACCTTATTAAAGCACAAAAATCCACCTATGAAAATATAATACAGGAAGTTGACACAATTTTTCATTTGTTTTATAAAAATTTATGGAAAAAATCAACCCGGTGTACCTCGAACTTTCGGGAAGGGATTCTTTGGAGACAAAAGCCGATAAATTGTCCAAAATATCGGAGCATTGCACTCTTTGCCCTCGTAAATGCGGTGTCAACAGGCCAAAAGGTGAAGTTGGATTCTGCAATTCAGGAACAGAAGTTTTGATTGCATCCTTTGGCAGACATTTCGGAGAAGAGCCTTGCATAAGCGGGGAAAAAGGATCTGGAACCGTTTTTTTCGCCGACTGCAACATGCGATGCGTGTATTGTCAGAATTTTCAGATCAGCCAGAATTTTAACAAGGAAAATGGATTGAAAGGTGAAAATGTTCTGAGCGAAATCATGATTTTGCTTCAAGAAGACGGCTGTGAAAATCTCAACCTCGTCACTCCAACTCATTTTTTACCCCAGATCGTCAGGTCTCTGTATTTGGCTGTTTCCAGAGGTTTTTCTCTTCCCCTGGTATACAACTGCGGCGGATACGAAAATCCCAAAGTCGTGGATATCCTTGAAGGCGCAATAGATATTTACATGCCGGACATAAAATACTTTGACGAAAAACTGTCAAACAGATATTCTCTGGCTCCTGATTATTTCCAAAACGCCCTGAGATCCCTCGAAAAGATGACGATTCAGACGGGTAATTTTAAAACCAACCCCAAAGGTTTGGCAAAAAGAGGCGTGATACTGAGGCATTTGGTGCTTCCGGGACTCGCCGAAGACAGTAAAAAAATACTTACAGCTGTCAGGGATCATGTCGACAAGGAGATATGCTTGAGCCTTATGTCGCAGTATTTCCCGTCCAACAGGTCAAGTTGTTTCCCTGAAATAGACAGAACTCTACAACCAGAGGAATACTCAGAAGTCGTGGATCACGCTGTTAAAATCGGTTTTGAGAATATTCTCGTACAGGATCCCAGAGAATCGCCGAAATATTTAAGACCCGATTTTTTAAACGATCATCCTTTCGAACAATAAATCATCAGTCTCTTATCCCTGAGTTTTTTAGACGCAGTACAAACCAAACAGTGTTTATAACGACAAGAGCCAAAACAGTCAAAAAGCCTATCAGCCCGGCATGATCAAAAAATCTATGGGATTCTGCTACAATCCATCCAAAAGCGCCTGCAACACCGAAAACAGCAAAATGGAATTTCATTATTTTTTCTTTTTTTGACAGCCTCTTCCTCAGAATGCGGGGTTTCTTATAGGAATCTTTCTGGGCAATTATTACGCTCCAACCCCCGAAGAACATCAACAGAACGCCTCCTGCTATTCTGCTCAAATAAACAGCGAGCATTGAATAATCTCCTTTTTTAAAGAATTTTTTGGCGTTTGAAATCGATTTATAAAGACGTATAATATAGTCTAGAAGTCGAAGAATCAACAAAAAGAGAGCTGACCATGAAAATAGCGACATGGAATGTAAATTCAATAAATACAAGAGCGGAATATTTACGGATTTGGCTGGAAAAAAACGCACCTGACGTAATCATGCTTCAGGAGACCAAAACCCCAGATGATAAATTTCCTGAATCTTTTTTTATGGAAGTAGGCTATAAAAGCTATTTTAACGGTCAAAAGTCATACAACGGAGTCGCCATCCTGTCAAAAAAAGAATTGACAGGCGTAGTGAAAGGATTCGACGGTGAAGCTGAAGCTGAAAAAAGACTGATCTCAGCTTTTTACGATGATAAATTGATTGTATGCGTATATGTTCCCAACGGTAAAAGTCCCGCGGATCCATCTTTTAAGGTCAAACTCGATTTTTTTGACAAGCTCCGGGAAAAACTTGGTGAAAACATAAAAAATAAAATCATAGTGGGCGGAGATTTCAACGTGGCCCTGCGGGATATTGACGTCTGGGATCCGGTTAGGCTGGACGGTTCCATTTGTTTTAACCCCGAAGAGAGAAAAAAGATGAAATCGATCCTCGACACAGGTTACGTCGACTCTTATTCAAAAATATGGCCTGAAAAACAGGCTTTTTCATGGTGGGATTACCGAGACGGTTCTTTTCACAAAAACCATGGAATGAGACTTGATTACTTGCTGTTTTCCAAAAATATGGAAAACGACATTATTTCCTGTAAAATTGATCGTGAATCAAGAAAAAAAGCGGGAGAGTTAAAACCTTCTGATCACTCCCCCGTAATAGCGGAAATCATGGAGCGATGATATCCATCAGGGCTTCAGTGACTTTCTCTTGAATTTCTGAGTTTTCAGGATTTGAAAGATGACTGGCAATCCATATGAATTCATCTTCAGTCATTGAATACCTCTGATATATGCTCTTTTCGATTTCACTGAAATCCCCGCCGACAGTTATCTGGTTGTATGTCTCCACGATTTCGGGATTTTTGGATTTAAAAGCTGAATCCGAGAGTTGTTCGTAGGTCACTCCCAGGCTGTCTAAGTAGTTCTTGCCAGTTTCGGCTCGCTGCTGAATGAGAGCGTTGATTTCCTTGGCGCAGGATATGTATCTATCGGACATCTCCTCTGTGATAATTCCGTCTTCTGGGGGTTGGAAAACAATTTCCGCGGTGTCCGTGACAACAACGCCAACAGAATCTCCGTTGAGAGCAACCGTAGAATCTGTTTGACTGCCAGGGTTCTGACTGCAGGAACTAAAAATCAACACGGTCAGTATGATAAAAAGATGAATTTTCCTCACTTTTCCTCCTTTAGTTTTCATAACGCCATCAACAGAAGTTTTATTTACCATATTTTGTTGAAAGAATCCATACATCCAAAATAATTTTCGTAATCCGGCCCGACAATCAAAGTTACTTCACTCATGCTGTTCTTTCGCAATTCGACGAGTGGAGGATTGATGGAAGATGCGAGGCACAAAATTTTCGCATTTTTTCCATTGAAATCTTTTCTGTCGACCACAAAAGACCTGTCAAGTTCCGGTTCATGCCAGTTGTCTATTCTTATTACGTCGAAATAATAAACCGTGTCCATGTATACCACCTGAATTGACCTTAAAGTGTCAGCCACAAACCTTCCCAGTGCGTCTTTCCCTGTCCCATTAAGAATTTCAACCATCAAAGTGTCTTGGGGATATGCTGAAAATTCCGAATTTTGTATGTCTTTATCTACCTCGACAAGAGGCGGTTTTGAACACGACAAAAAAAGGAAAAAGAAAAGTGAGATCTGGACAGCCTTCATGAAGTTTCACCGTCTTGCAGCATGCAGTCTTTTAAAAAGCTAAAAGGTTTTACTACGCAATTCTTACCTATTTCGGTGTTTCCGGTGATGAAAGAAAAAGGATAGACGACTGTCCCCCGACCTATCCGGACTTGAAAATCTATGACGGTGTTCTCTGGTGAAATTATCGTGACGCCTTCTTTCATAAGAGAGCTCATTTTTTCATTTCTGATTATTGAGCTCAAAACTGCGATTTCAGATCTGTCGTTGGCACCGAAAAATTCCGACGGGTTTGAGGCGATGGAATACGAAACTTTTAACCCTTTTTTGTCCAAAATCTTCACAACATCCGTGAGGTAGTATTCCTTCTGATCGTTGTCGGTTTTGACTTCCGATATTGCTTCAAACAAAGTTTCAGACTCACATATCATAATCCCCGTGTTTACAACCTTTATTTGTTTTTCTTTTTCGTCTGCGTCTCTCGCCTCTCTAATCGCTTTAAGCAGTTTTCCTTCGGTTACAAACCTTCCATAAGAGCCCGGATTTTCCAATCTCATGCCAAGAAAAGAAGCCTTGTACCCGGTTGAATCAACGATAAAATTACTCAAAGTCTGTGATCTGACTAAGGGAACATCACCGTAAAGGATTAGGATTTTTCCTTTTTTTTCAACTTGCTTTTCTGTCTGTAGGACGGCGTGAGCTGTTCCAAGCTGCGGGTTTTGAGTTACAAATTCGACATTCTCGCCTTTGAACCTGTCAATGATCAATCCTCCGCCTTTTCCGACCACGACGACAATTTTATCGGGATTTAAAGACTTCGCGCAATTCAGGACATAACCTAGCATAGGATACCCTGCCATATCCATAAGGGATTTAGGCTTATCGGACTTCATTCTTTTGCCCTGGCCTGCAGCTAATATTACTATTTGTAGGTCTTTCAATTCAAAAAAATGTTATTCAATTACATTGTTATCCGTGTCAAAACGGAATACCTTCATTTGGAAACCATCAATTTCGTCTTCACCGAGCAAAGCTTCACACATCACTATCAACCTGTCTTTAGGAAGACCCAGCCTTGCCGCAGCGCCGTTTAATTTTACTTCCCGAGAAAAGGGTTTTTCTTCGATCAAATAGGTATAAAACCTCGCACCGTTGTTTAGATTGGCTATCAAAACCATTTCTCCTGCTTTTAAAGAGGCTTTTTTCAGTATTTCAGAATCTACTCCCAAGCTTCCGGTGTAATCAAGATTTGCTTCTGTGACTTTTAGTCCATGAAGCTTGACCCTCACAAATCTCCTCAACATTTATTTTTCCTCCAGATCAATTATTTCGTTATCTATCAACCTAGTACTTCCGACCATACCCGCTACCGCTATTACGGCTCTTTTTTGAATATTCTCAACGGACTCCAGAGTGGCAGGATCCACAATTTCAGCATAATCGACTTTAACTCCGTTTTCAGACATTATATCAATCATTTTTTTCTTAATCTCAGAAAGATCCAAAATCCCTTTTTCCATGATTTCTTCCCTGGCATACAAGATTGATTTCCTAATCGCCAGGGACATGATCCTTTCCTTCTTCGATAGGTACCTGTTCCTTGAACTCATCGCCAATCCATCCTTATCTCTCACGATAGGGCACATGAAGAGCTGGACCCCCAGAGCGAGGTCTTCCGTCATTCTCCTGATTATCACGAATTGCTGGTAATCTTTTTGCCCGAATGCGGCCAGTTTTGGTCTCACAATTCCGAAAAGCCTCGCAACAACCGTCGTCACTCCTCGGAAATGACCTGGTCTGCTAACACCGCAGAGCTTTTTCGAAAGGGATTCAACTTCAACAAAAGTCGAAAAACCCGAGGGGTAAATCTGCTTGTCATCGGGCAAAAAAACGTAATCGCAGACGTTTTGCAGCTTTTCCAAATCGCCAATCCGGTCTCTAGGGTACTTTTCAAAATCTTCTCCTGGTCGAAACTGCATCGGGTTTACGTAAATGCTGGCGGCAATCGCGTCGCATTTCTCTTCTATGCATTTGAAGAGGGATATGTGTCCTTGATGAAGGCATCCCATAGTCGGAACAAAACCGAGGATGAGTCCATGTTCTTTATAAAAATCCGAGATTTCAGTCATTTCTGAACCGTCTTGTATAACCCTCAAGCGAAATCTCCAAAGTTGTAAAACTTAAGACCTTCGCCGAAACCTTCGATTTCCTTTACAAGAGCGAGGGTGCTGTCATCGCTTGTATCATCGTAATTGTTTACGACAATCATGTTTTGTTCAGTCAGGTTGAGAAGATAGTCGTCCATCGCTTTAAAAAGAGTTGTCAAATAGTCTTTTCCAAGGTCTCTTTCAGCAATGAAAGTTGATTTTGAGAGTTTTGATTTAGCTGACGCGGGGTCGGTTCTCAAATAAACAATCATGTCAGGCTTTGGAAGTCTATCCAGAAGCAACTCTGACATTCTGAGAAAAAGGGAATATTCATCCGAGTTTAACGTGCATGAAGCGTAAATCCTTCCCCTGTGCGAAGAAGAGTCTGTCACGTAAAGTCCGCTTCCGAAAATCTCGGGCTGAATTATTTTTTTGAGTATCTCTCTTCTTTCCAGAAGAAGAGAGACTTCTGCGGCAAAAGCCAGATCGCCTTCAGATAGATAAAAACTTTTTAAAAAAGAATTTTGCGAAAAATTTGACCAGTATAATTTAGCGTCGAGTTCCTCGGACAATTTGCTCGCTATACGGTGTTTCCCAGAACAAGGCAAACCTTCCAACGAAATCATTTTAAAACGCATCGATCGCCTTTCAAACCTGGCTTCTCAACCTAAAAGCATAGACTTCTACAGATTCCACTATTCCTCCGAGACTGGGAGTGTTTTTCCTAACAGAGACTTTTACCCCTTCTACTTGCGCAAAACTTGCAAAGAGAGCTTCAATTATTTTGCTTAAAACTCTTTCCAGGAGCATGTATTTATTGCTCATCACCACTTCTTTAATAACCCCGTAAACACTTCTGTAATCGACAGTGTCTTTGAGGTCGTCTGTCTTCATGGCTTTCTTGAGATTCAGAAAAATTTCGGCGTCTACCTCAATATTCACGCCGCTGTTTCTCTCCATTTCAACATGGCCGTGGTAGGCGTAGAACTTCATCTTTCTCAAAGAAATTCTGTCCATCATCTTGGCCCCTTCCATATAATCCAGTTGTCTGATAGAATATCACAAAAGAATATGAATTCAAGAATTTTATCAATAGACCCCGGCAGAAAAAAATGCGGGTTGTCGATATCCGACGAAATGAGATTGATTTCAAAACCTTTGATGACCGTTGAAAGAAAAAAACTCTTCGATGTCCTCGCGCAATTGATAAAAGATTATGAAATTCAGGAAATAGTAGTCGGACAGACCGTGACTTCTAAAGGACCTTACAGACCTTCGGCTTTATTGGCGAAAAAAATATCAAATTTCTTCGGTATAAAAGTTTCGCTTTACGACGAAAACCTATCGACAAGAAGAGCAAAAGATGTCAAATCAAAAAAACATGGAGACGACGCAATCGCCGCCGCTGTCATTCTGCAGGACTATTTAAACGAAAAATCATCTAATGGTTAGAACATCTGTCTTGTCCTTTATCGTTGCGTTGTATTCATGTTCTTTGCTGGACTATTCCGAAAGTTCGACTGTAAACGGCGCCGATTCGGCTGTTTTTGTTATCGAAAGCGGCTCATCTGTTAAAGAGATAGCAGACAATATGGAAAAAGCCGGTATACTGCTGAGCGAAGACAGAAGATATTTTCTCAGAGCCCTTGTCAGAGACGGTGACGACAGATACATCAAAAGCGGCAACTATGTTCTTCCTGTGCCCTCAAATCCAGAATCTCTTGCTTTGGCTTTGAAAAAAGGTCCAGTCCGAAATTTTGTGACTATTCCTGAAGGACTAACAATCGAAGAGGTGGCTCACACTTTAAAATCCGAAGCTTCATGTGACAGTGGGCAATTTGTGGGGATCTGCAAAAATCCGGAATTCGTTTCAAATATTTTCGAATCGTACGGCTATGAATTCCGCCCGGTCTCTCTCGAAGGTTTTCTGTACCCTTCTTCCTACGATTTCGGTTTTGGCGTCACGCCCGAAAAGGCCGCGCAAGAGATGATTTTTCTACATTTCAAAGTCACTGACTCTATAGAAAAAAATGCCGAGACAGGATTAGACGGATATGAATCAGTTATCTTAGCTTCGATGATAGAAAAAGAAGCCAAAGCTGACCAAGAGAGAAGCTTGATCGCTTCGGTTTACATCAACCGTTTAAGAATAGGTATGCCTCTTCAATGCGACGCCACTGTTTTGTACGCTCTTGGAGGCCATAGGGAAAGACTGCTCTTTAAAGACCTAGAAATCGATTCTCCTTACAACACATACAGGAACACCGGTCTTCCTCCAACTCCTATATGCAGCCCCGGAAAAAAATCCATTGAAGCAGCCTTCAACCCCTCCCACACCGATTATTTGTATTATGTCGCGAAAGACGACGGAACACACATATTCTCGAAAACATACTCAGAGCACATAAAAGCCGTAAACAGCGTCAGAAATTGATGATCAGCAAAAAAAATCGAATAACAGGCATTGGGGCTGTTTGTTTTTTCTCTTTTTTGATTATCTTTTTATTGGTCTTTTCTAAGCGACTAATTTTGAAATTCGCTCGAAATGAACTCCTTTCAAGAGGCATCTCAGCTTCAGAGATAATATTTGAACTGCCTCTAAATTTCTTTTTAACCGACGTGACTTTTGACGAAAACAGCTTTTTCTGCGGAGGAAACGCGGAAACAGTTCAATTCAGCCTTTCGATAACTGATCCGAGAAAATTAAAATCGCTGTCAATAGAAAATTTCGTCCTGCCAATCAGGGCAAGCTCCAAAAATGGGGTTAAAACAGAAAAGTTATCTCAAATTGACAGGTTTCCAGGAGAGCTGACTTTGAGAAACGGGGTATTTCTGTTTTCTGGAAAACATTTTGATCTGGACTCCCTAAAAATGAAAAAAGAAAAATCTTATATCAAAGGTTATATTTCTTCCAATGGTTTAATGCTGTATATGGAGATTAGGGACTCTTGCGGCATCGCGAATTTTGTGGCTGAGAGCAAAGACACTTTATCATTTTCGGAATTACTCGAAATAAGAGATTTTTCCCTCAGAGGTCAGATTTCTGGATGGAATTTCAAAGGTGTTTTTAAGGGAGTCATGCTTATTCCTGCACTGCAAAACTCTTGTTCAAACATCGACGACAGCGTCTATTTCAATTTTCAAAATTCATCTCCTGAATTCCAGATACCAGGACTTGGCGCTAAGATGACGTTCGAAGAAAATTTGATTGTGATATCCCTGGAAGATCTCTACCTTCCGGTCAAAGAACTCTCGAATCTCGAGGTAGTTGACTATAAGTTCTCCGGAAAATTGAAAGTCAAATTCGAAGACGGCACAGCAGTATTTGAAGCGGATTCAATTAAATTAAATGATATCAGGTTATTTTCAAAATTCCTATGCTCTGACACCTTGACGTTCTCGGAAATACTCATTCCGGATGCTTTTTTTCATGTGAACTTTTCAGACCGCTGGGTCTTTATCGAAAATTTGGTGCTCGCTCTCGGCAATTCCGATATCAAAATAACAAGCTTTTTTAAGTTTTCAGACAGCTCTTCAATTCATATCGAATTGTCAGCTGACTCGGTATATGTCTCGGATCTCATAGATTTCACACCAAAAGAACTTTTACCGAACATCCAAGGCATAAGAGGGGGCGGGTACTTCGACCTTTCGGCTGTTTTCGACTACACAAGGTGCTTTCCTGAGAGCACTGATTTCAGAATAAACTCCAATTTTCACGGCGTTGAGATATATTATCTGGGTTCAAAATTAGATATTGACTCGCTTTCCAGACCTTTCTCTGCGACTGTCAGAATAGGTTCTTCCCAGGGGGAAAAAATTTTTCTCGGTCCTCAAAACCCGAATTTTGTGCCCCTTGCCAACTTGCCCAAGTCGCTCATCGGAGCTGTTATCGTCTGTGAAGACGGTTCATTTTTCAGCCACCGGGGGTTCAGCCAATTTCACATAAGAAGAGCCATGAGAGAGAATTTAAGCGCCGGAAGATACATCAGCGGAGGCAGCACCATAACCATGCAACTGGCGAGAAACTTGTTTCTATCCGACGAAAGAAGCCTATCGAGAAAACTCGAAGAGGCTGTTTTGACTTGGCAACTCGAACATCACCTTTCCAAAAACAGAATACTTGAATTGTACCTAAATATCATTGAATTCGGACCGAATATCAGAGGAATTCAAGAAGCTTCGAGAATATATTTCGGTATAGACGCATCAGAGCTAAACCCGCTCCAAGCCTCCTACTTTGCTAGTATTATTCCAAACCCTAAAAGGTATTACCGCCTGCATTACCAAACAGGCGGTATTTCAGCTTATTGGCAAGAAAAAATAGTCAAAATCATGAAACTTGAATTAGACAGAAGCTACATCGACTCAACTCAATTCGACAGTTTTTCATCTCTGGTTCTGGAGTTTACACAAAAAGAGTAAATTGCTGGGGGACAGAATCGAACTGTCCACACCGGGATTTTCAGTCCCGTGCTCTACCTACTGAGCTACCCCAGCAAAAGAAA
>JAFGON010000068.1 GCA_016926475.1 candidate division WOR-3 bacterium
AACTGTCACTCTGGACAACTACAGCAACGTAGGAGCCGGAGCTCACAATCTGGTTTGGCAGGGAAGGGACAGGAACGGAGACGAAGTATCTGCGGGAACGTATTTCTTCAGGCTCGAAGCCTCCGGAAACGTCTTCTCCGGAAAGATAATAGTCGCGGAATAAGACTTAATCAGACAGAGTCTTGAAAAGGGAGCCTTAGGCTCCCTTTTTTTAGGTATTCTCCTATTTACATAACCTTTTTAACAATTAATTATTTATTTGACAAACATAATGATTGTAATTATCATTTATCAAACTAACTTAAAGGAGGAAAGCAAGTGAAGAAGAATTTATTGTTTTTGGCGGTTATGGTTATTGTATCTGCTAACCTTTCAGCCGGATTTCAAACTCATGTCAGCTCTGAGAGGATACTGTATTCCTCAGCCCCTTCTCAGACTGTTATGAATCCATTCGCAGTTATTTTTCAGCAGATTCCAGACACCTTGACCGCTTCCGGATACGCATGCCAGCTTGACAGCGCTTATCCTTTCGAAGCCGACATAGCTGACGATGTTACTGTCCCCGCCGGTGGCTGGGTTATTGACACCGTGATAACATGGTGGTCGAACTGGAACGGATTCACAGCTTGGGCAAACGTCCCCAACGTACATTTTGTGGTCTGGGCCGATGCGGCTGGACAACCTGCAGTCACACCTACAAACGAATATGTCTGCGAAATGGCAAATTACACAGCGACTCAGTATGGTTCCCCGAACCTGACTTACAGGCTGACAATGGATGTCACGTCTTTGGGCATTGTAATTCCCGAAGGCACATGGTGGATTGAAGTTCAACCTTCGAACGTCTACACTGCCAACGGCCAGACCGGTCTTCAGGCGGGTGTAGGAATTGGAAACGGAAACCAGATGTGGTTCAAATCAGATGTTCTGGGTTATCCAAGTTGGGTGACCGCATCCACAGTCTGGTCGAGTGCTTATGAAATGGGCGTCATCCTCATCGGCAACCCCAACTCAGTCCAAGAAACCCCCGTAGATGTTCCTTCTACAGTCTCCTGCAGACTCGTATCAGCGCTATCTGGTGATGTCGCAGTTGAGTTGGCTCTTCCTCTCTCATCCGATGTTTCGTTCAGGGTTATGGATGTCACTGGAAGGACAATTGGCTCTAAGGATTTGAACGCCGGAGCGGGAACCCACACCGTTTCTCTCGATCAGAACCTCGGAACCGGAACGTATTTCTACAGGCTCGAAGCCTCCGGAAACGTCTTCTCCGGAAAGATAATAGTTGCGGAATAAGACTTAATCCGAAAGAATCTTAAAAGGGAGCCTTGGGCTCCCTTTTCTTTATTGCCATTTTCCATAACATGCTTGTTTGATAGAAATGCTGTTTTAACGGCTACAAAACCGAGTTTTCCAGACCTGAACTTTGAGATTTAAACTATCTTCTACGTTTTATTTCATAAGAAAGTATTTTCCAAAAGCTTCAACTTCACCAGCTCTTATCTGAAGAAAATAACTTCCCTGTGGCAGTTGATAACCGGAATTGTCTTCCCACCGGTAGAGTGTTTTGTCCGAACAATCCAAGAGTCTGTCGAAAACAAGCCTTCCGGTTATATCGAAAACTTTCAGGGAAAAGTTTCTCTCTTCGAAATCTTTACCCCAGAATATTTCTACCCCCTCATGGCAAAGCCTCATAGCAGGTCTTGAGTGTAAATTTACAGGGCTCTCTTCGACTGAAACTTGGTCGAGGTAGACAAAACATTGCTCAAGGAATCCTCTCGAATTCTGCATGAAAAGTAGAGGAAAGCCGGTGACGACGAATTTCTGGGAATCGTCTCTGCCCAGGGCTGTAATCTTGCCGCTCTGTGGGTAAGAACCTCCCCATACGCCAAGAGTGTCTATGTCGCTCGCACTAAAATACATCGCCCTGTTCATTTTTCCGCCCCACGAGGGGTTCATGAGGGAGGAATTGACGTATATGTCGGGAAAACCGTTTTTGCCCTGTGAATATTCAAAGTTATTCTGTGTGACGAGAATCGCTTGTTCAACGTTGAAAATCGAGAGGAAATCCTGGTCCGCTTCTTCAAAAGCTCTCCAGCCCGAGAGTATGAATTTCCCTCCCGCGGCGATGTAGGAGCCGACAAGTTGTGAATTGTCTTTTACCTGACTCATCGTGAAATATTCATCGCTGTGCCATATCACGCATTGGTAATGTCCCAGTAGTGAAAGCTCTGGAAGCGCCGTGTCGCAGTGGAATACATCATGGGTTATCCCGGTCATGAGAGATTCGTAAACCGAATCCACCCAAGCGTCCGTAGGAAGGAAAGGCTGTGAACCGTTTCCGCCCTCAGTCTCGTCTACAAGCAGTATCCTCCTGTCGAAAGGAAAAGCAACGGGCGTCGTTGAAGAGGTGTCTGAACGGGAACTTTCCCAATTGTCTGAAATCTCGAAAGTTACGTAAAAAGTGTATTTCTGGCCGTTTGTCAGATTCTGAGCGAGGAAAAAAGTGTCCGTTATAAGGGTAGAGTTCAACTTGCTGAACAAGGTGGAACCATATAGCGCGGCGTAGACGTTGTATCCTGTTAAATCTTGCATTTGGCTTTCCGACCAACTGACAAGGACGGATCCGTCGAGTGCGAGCAAAGCGGTTATCTGCGGCTGTTCTTTTTCTGTCAATGACGTGAACTGCGTTCTAAAGGGGTCGAGATGAACTGAATCGGTTGTTAACGAGTAGTAATTGTCAAATGTGTCGTCTGTCGCAGTTGCTCTCATAATAAAGGTGTCGTTGCCGTTGAAAAAGAAAAGAGGAGCCCTGATAGTGAAATCGGTGGTTGAATTTGACAATGTCCATGCCCTCACGAGAGCGCTGTCGGCTCCTGCTGTTTTCTTGAAATCAATCCATCTCATGAGAGGTGTGCCGGAACCGAGAACCCACTGCTGGAAAAACCATGATAGGTCTTCTCCTGATACTGCTGAAAAAACTGAATCTACGTCCTGCCACGTCAGGTTGCCTTGTCCGTGGGTTAAAACAATGTTCTGCAAGGAGCTGAAAAAAAGTGAATCGCCGATCATGAACCTGAGTGCATAAAACACGCTGGCAGGTCGCTCGTAGGTGAGATCGGAATAATAATACTGCCAGGGAGGATCATACATAGGATACATACCGTATGATCCTTCCCAAGCGATGTAGCTGGATCTTTTCTGGTGCATATAGTTGTGCATGGCCTGTAGGCCGGAAACCTTTTCCTCGAAAATCCCCTCCGAAAAAGTCGCCATTCCCTCGTTGAACCATACTTCTTTCAAATTTTCAGTCGTCACAAAATCTCCCCACCACATATGCGAGAGTTCATGAGCGAAAAGGTGTTCGTATGATCCGGTGCCGGTTATCACCGAAGGACCTACCAGTATGCAGTCTTGGTTTTCCATGCCTCCCGGTACCGGTGCTTCGGCGTATGCGATTTTTTCCAGCGGGTAATCACCGTATCTTTCTTCAAATACGTGAAGCATTGTGTCTAACCTTCTCAAGTCATACGCAAGGGCCGCTGAATCCTGGGGGTAAGCTGCCAGAATGACCGGTATCCCCCCGGTTGATGAACTGGTGAGGGAATAATCGTAAGCGGCAAGCCCCTGAAGGTAAGGTGCAATCTTTATCGGCTCACTCCAGAAAAACTTTCTTCTGTTTCCTGACAACTGGATGACGGAATCTAAAAGGCCGTTAGACATTACATATAGATTATCTGGCACGGTGTAATACTGCCTTGCCAAGGCTTTATGCCTGTGAGCGTCAAGGCAGGGAATCCATGTCTTAAGGCCGAAAGGCGCGTGACAAGAGTAGATCAGGGATTGATCTATGAATATTCCCCCTGATGCGAATGGCGTCGGCACCTGGACAGGAACAGCTCTGTAAAAAATATCGACTGAAAGGGTCTCGGAAACTGCGTACATCTTGTCCAGTGAAACTATGAGAAGACTGTCTGTCTGGTAAAAGTATCTCAAAACGTTGCCAATTTTGACACTGTCGGCGACGGGAGAAACGCAGTCGAGTCTCAGGGTGTCACTAGAATGAAGGCAAATGAAATCCTCTGTCGCAAAACCAAGAACTGAGTCGTATTGTGGCTTTATTTCAATGTCTGTGAACCTGTATGTGTTTAGCCAGCATGAATCATCACCCAACAGTAGCGCCGGAATTACCAGAAAAACGAGAGATAAAAATTTCTTCATCTTTGTGCCTCCTGAGTTTATCCAAAGCTTCTTCACCGAAAAGCAGAAAAAGTATTCCGCCTATCGCGGAAAGTTCTTTGTCTTTATGTTCAATACCTTTTAAATTTTCGATAATTTTGTCTCTGAAAAAAGGGCAATTGAGGGCAACTCCCCCTCTCAGTGCGAAATAATGGGAATTGGTCTCACGAGCTAAACATGAAATTTCACTGCTTAAAAAACCTGCGGCACGTTCGATAATTTCCTTTGCTTCGTCCAACCCTAGGTCTGCCGCTCTTTTCAAAGTGCGGGTCAGCGAGGAGATTTCACTGACGGGATTTTTAGACGACAGGAATTTTCGAATCGTCTCCATGGGAGTCAATGAAGTCTCTTCTAAAACGAATGAGACAAGAGGACTGGTGCCTTTTGTTTTTTTATCGTGAAAATCCGCGATTTTTTTTAAAATTTCCCTTCCAATCCAAAAACCGCTTCCCTCATCGCCCAAGAGCGGTCCCCAACCGCCCGTCCTCAAAAGGTTGCCGCCTGAGTCCACAGATATCGCTATGGAGCCTGTTCCGGAAATCGCAAGGATGTTCTGATGTCCATCGAAAGCTCCATAATAAGCCGCGAGGGCGTCGTTGACAACAATATGCCTGCCTTTATGCCCGGATTTTTTTAGGCAAAAATCAAAATACTTCTTTTCGTCCTCGCTGTAAAGACCAGCGAAGGCGGCGCCGACGGGGATTTCAGGTTCATAGTTTTCGGAGTTTTCGAAAAAATCGCTGATTACGTCAGCAAGACGGCTTTTTAACCTCAGAAAATTTCCTTCTTCGTAAAAGGATCTTTCGACGATCCTCCAATTTTCAAGAAAGAAAAACCTCAATCCGCTTCCTCCTCCCTCAATTACTATGGCTTTCATTGTAGCAATTCCTCTATTTTCTTTTCAAAGACCTGGGCTGAATTTCCGAGCCACTGGATTTTTGATCTGACTACAACCGTGGAAAACGGAAGTTTTACTGCGTCCTTTTCAGTGCAGAGGATCTCATGGCAATTTAAAGCTTTCGATAAAGTCATTATCTTTTCAACTTCTTTTGCTGAAAAAACATGGTGGTCTCTGAAGAATATGTGTTCTTGAATGTTGAACCCCTGCTCTATCAGGTTTAGCATGAGGGATTTTGGTCTTGCGATTGAACTTACGAAGAAAAACTTGGTGTCGCGAGGAAACTCCACGCCGTCCTTTTCGGCTTTGTCAGCTTTAAAATCGCAAAAAAGAGCAGGAATGTTTTGGGTCCCGTTGATTTTTGAAAAATCCATGGGAAGAACCGGGCTTTTTGCCCTTGTGAATACTATTAGGTCTGCTCTTTTTGAAGAGATCAAAGGTTCTCTTGAGTTTCCGAGTGGTATAAGACCTCCTCCTTTGGGGCAGGCCCAGTCCAGAAGCAATAAATCGAGGTCTTTTTCTATTCCGTATTGTTGAAACGCGTCGTCGAGGATTACGACTTCAATATCCGGGTAGAGAGCTATCAGATCCAAAAAACCCCTTTTACGGTTTTTATCGGACAACACAGGAAAACAAGGAAATTTTCTCGCGAGCATTCTGACTTCGTCCCCCGCTTGTCTGTTTCCCGGCAGAACCAGGCCTCTGTGCGAGCCACCGTAGCCTCTTGCGAGAACCGCGGCTTTGATTTCCTTTTTTTTTAAAAGGGACAAAATATATTCCACAAACTGCGTTTTGCCTGTTCCGCCCATCTCTAAGTTTCCTACCCCTATGGTTTTTCTTGAAAATTTTGTCTTCTTGGCTGATTTTATTGATCTGTCTAAGCTGTATAGAGCGAAATATGGAATTGTCATCGGCGCGAAGAGATGTCTCAACATGAAAAGCCCGGGATCATCTTTTCAATGCTCTCGTAAATCTCTTCTTTTGAAATGAGCATCGAAAGGGCGGCTTGCCTGATGTTTTTTGAAGCCGTCATTCTCATTTCTTCGTTGGTGAGTATTTTTTCGAGAGCTTTTTCGAGTTCTTTAGCGTCTTGAATAATCCATGCACCCTTTGCCTCGGCGAGTTTTTTCATCGTCTCCTCGACGTTTTGGTAGTAAGGTCCCATAAGGACTGGAACACCCTGGAAAGCGGCTTCGAGAGGATTATGCCCTCCTGAATTCACGAGGGATCCGCCGACAAAAGCGATTTTTGCCTCGGTGTAGAATCTCGGCAGTTCGCCTAAACTATCGAGGACAGTCAAACCGGCGTCAATTCTTGTAGATTTGGATCTCAAGCGCGCCTCAATGCCTTTCTCGCGAGAGAACTTTATGATTTCAGAGGTCAAATCGAGGTATCTCGGGGCGATAAGAAGAGCGAGAGACGGAAATCTGGTTTTAATCCGCGAATAAACTTCAATTATGCTTTGGAATTCATCTTCTCTAACCGGTCCTGCCGTCCACAATATGGTGTCTTTGCCCAGGGGAAGAGGTGGAGGTGACTGTTTTTGGTAAAGCGCTTTTAGAGAACCAGTTTTAAGTATTTTGTCCGGGGGTACGCCGATTTGCTCGAACCTTTTCGCGTTCAGTTCGTCCTGTGCGAAAACATAGGTGTAGGAAGACAGAACTCTTTTTAAGAATCTCCTGAAAGCTTTGTATCTGGGGTAGGTCTTGTCTGAAATTCTCGCGCTTAAAAGAAAGACAGGTATCCGCTTCAATCTGCACAAAAACAGAAAGTTCGGCCATATCTCCGTTTCGGTGAATAGTATGCACGAAGGTCTTACTCTGTTTATGGCGTTGATGATGCTCAAGGGAAAGTCGAACGGGAAAAAAGCGGTCTTTACGTTTTTGCCCTTCATGATTTCTTCCGCCCTCAGTAGGCCTGTTCTAGTGTATGAAGTGACTAAAAATCTGTAACGGGGGTGTTTGGCGCTGAGGTCGGTGTAGATCTGCCTTAAGGAGTTTATTTCCCCGACAGAAGAGCCGTGTATCCAAATCACGAACCTCTTTCTGAATTTCGGCATGAATCCCCATCTCTCCATCCACTCGTGTCTTGTCTGGAGTACCTTGGCGAATATAACTATCGCTATGAACGGAAAAAAAACAGCGAGGAGGAGGTTGTAAATAATCAAGCTGAGCAAAGATATCTCCGCGCGGTTTTTTCAAGATCTATGATTTCTTTTTCTATTAGTGGTTTGATGCTTCTCAGGTTCGATTTTTGTTTCCCCATAAAGATAGGTTTTCCGAGGAGAATACAGACTTTGCTGAAAGGAAAGGCGAGGCGAAACCTGTCCCATGATCTAAAAGAGTGGAATTTTTTGTAGGATAGAATTACCGGAATCAAGGGAGCTCCTGTTTTAAAAGCGGCGGAAAGAACTCCCTCTTTGATTACCAGCGGCGGCCCTTTAGGACCGTCTGGGGTTATAACGACAAGCTCTTTCCTTTCAAGAGACCTGACAATGTCTCTCTGGGCTGATGTAGTTCCTCTTGTTGCAGACCCTCTCAGTGTTCTGTACCCCAGTTTTAGGGCTATCCTCGAAATATACTCTGCGTCTCTGTGCTTTCCTATTAGAACATTATAACCTCTTTTTCTAAAAAAATAAGCGGGTACGAGAAGATCTCTGTGCCAGAGAAGATAAATAGCAGGATAGTTAGATTGCTCGGTCAAAGTCTCATCGACGTTTACTTTCAAAATTGACAGGGTCTTCCCCCACAAAAGTATCAAATAGTAACCAAGGAAATGGCCTATACCGAGGAAAATATTATCTTTTATTTTCATTTAAGTATCTCAGGAAATTAAGGGCGGCTCTTTTGGATGCTCCGGGGGGACCGAGTTTTCCTTTAACTGTTTTTATTTTATCTATTATCCTGTTTCTTTCGGTTTCGTCATAAACAAGTTTTGCTGCGCACCGGGAGATGTTTTTGGGGATGGCGTCTTTTTGTATGAACTCCGGCAGTATCTTTTCATTCCCTGTTATGTTGACAAGGCTTATGTAAGGAACTTTAGCGAGAATTTTTGCTATCATGTAAGTCAAGGGTTCTGTTTTGTAAATGACGATCATGGGTTTTTCAAAATAAGCTCCTTCGAGAGTCACGGTTCCTGAGGCAACAATCATTAGTTTTGACCTCTTCATCACTCCGTAGGGATCTTCTCTAACAAAAGTAATATAGTCAGGCGTTTCAGTGCTCTCGGATATTTTGTCGTCGCAACAGGCGACGAGGAACTTAATTTCTTTGTGATCTGATTGCAGTATCTTTGCGGTCTCAACCATCAAAGACAAGTGTCTCTTTATTTCCGATTTTCTCGATCCGGGAAAAAGTCCGACTGTCACTTCTTTTGATTCTGTATTATTGCCAGTTTTACTTTCGCCTTTTAAGACGATGTCGAGGACTGGATGGCCTACATATAGAGATTTGACTCCGTATTGAGAGAAAAAATCCGGGACAAACGGCAGTATTACAAGAGCGAGATCGACGTATTTTTTTATCTGTCTTATGCGCCATGTCCCCCATGCCCATACTTGGGGCAAAATATAGTAGACAACCGGTATTTTGAGTTGATGCGCCAGCATCGCGACATGAAGGTTGAATCCGGGAAAATCAACAAGGACGACCGCGTCAGGTTTCTCGTCCCTCATCCATCTGCGAATTCTGTTAAAAATCCTCCTGTAGTGAAAAAGGTTTAGTAAAGGCGACACAAAGCCCATCGCGGTAAGAGAGTCGTAGGGCAGAATTATCTTTGCTCCTGCCTTCTCTAAATTTTTTCCCCCTATGGCGAAAAAATCAATGTTTTCATCAAGCAGAAGAGATTCTTTGATGAATTCAGAAGCGTGTAAGTCTCCGGAGAGCTCACCCGTTATTATCAGAATTTTGCGCATAGGGCCCTATAATTTTCGAGTATCTCTCTTTGATCTTTTGGATTATTTTCCAGGCGACCTCGAGTGATTTCATGCCGTCTTCCCCGCTGACTTCAGGTTTTGTTTCTCCTCTGACGGATTTAAGAAACGATTCGATTTCGAACATGAGAGGCTCTCCTTCTTTTTGATCGGATTTGTCCATTGATATGCTGTATTTTCCGTTCTCAAGGGATCTTCTGTATAACTCGACTGCCCTTTCCTGAAGGTCGACAGATATGTACGCGTCCATTTGGAAAAAGCGGATTTTCCGCTTGGCTTTTTGAGCCGCTCTGCTGACCATCAAATTCGATATTGCACCGTTTTCAAACTCTATCCTCGCGTTGGCAATGTCGATTTCTCTTGAGAAAATTGGAGCTCCCGTCGCTGATATTTCTTTTATGGGGCTTTTTATGTATTGAAGCACGATGTCAATGTCGTGTATCATGAGGTCGAAAACAACTGCCACGTCGAGTCCCCTCTCGGAAGGAAAACCGATTCTGTGACTTTCAATGAAAAAAGGGTTTTTAATCATTTCTTTTACGTAAAGAAATGCCGGGTTGAACCTTTCGGAATACCCTACTTGCAGTACTACTCCATTGGCATGAGCGGCTTCAACCATCTCTTTCGCGTGAGACGTCAAAACGGATAATGGTTTTTCAACGAGCAGGTGCTTTTTTTGGCCGAGTATTTTCATTCCAATGGAATAGTGAGTTGAAGCTGTCGTGGCGAGAGAAAGAATGTCGACTTTTCTAATGAGTTCATCCATGTCAGGATATGGTTTGCAGGAAAACTCATTCGCTATTTCATTCATTCTGTCCGTGTTAAGATCATAAACGCCTTCAAGGCAATTGAGTTGATTGTATATTCTCGCGTGGTGTCGACCGAGATGTCCGACCCCGATTACGCCAGCCCTAATACTTTTCATTTTCTATCCTTTCTCAAATACAGCTAACGCGACAGCGTGTTGTCTTTCGTGGCTTATGGAAATGTGAATTTTACCTTTTCCCGCTTTTTTTTTTGCTCTTTTTTTCAACACCAGCACCGGCTTTCCACAAGATGATTTCACGCAGAAATCCTTAAACCAGATTCCTTGGCTCATGCCTGTTCCCAAAGCTTTTGAAGCAGCTTCTTTCGCTGAAAATCTTCCTGCTATCCAGTCCAGGTCATTTTTCCTTTTCGAAAATTCAACCAACTCGTCTTCGCAGAGTATTTTTTTGGCGAATCTGTCGCCGTATATTCCGAGAATATCCGAAATTCTTTTCTTTTCTACTATGTCTATGCCAATTCCATTTATCATCAGTATTTGAAAACGCTTCCACCTATAAATTCTCTGAGCACTGAAGTGAAGGGAACTTCCGCAGAATCCATTTCCAGATAGTATTCGAGAAACGAGATAAGGCGGACAGCTTCTTTGTAGGCGGGGTCGTCTTCTTTGACGGTTTTCAGCATTTGTACCGCTTTTCTCTTCAAAACAGGTATCTCATATATCAAAGAGGTGTTGAACATTATATCAGCGGTCTCCTGGTAGGGGTAAATCCACCTGCTCTCTCCGCGCGAAATGCTGTGCCATCTGTTTATGGTGTCAGTCGGGCTGTATCCTCTGAATTGGCTGTCCCGGACTATTCTTCTCAAAATCCGGTAATCCGAGGTTGTCACTCTGTTGTGGTCGTCTATGTTCACCTGTGTCAAGGGGCTGACGTACAGTTTCAGCTTGATTTCGGGGTCGAGCATGTATGTGAGGTCTTCGTTTAAAGCGTGTATTCCCTCAACGATTATTGGATGTCCAGGTTCAAGGTATGCTTCTCTCGAATTCACCTTTTTTTTCCCCGTGTTGAAATCGAATTTTGGAATTTTTACTGTTTTGCCGTTTAAAAGGTTGAAAAGCTGTTCTTGAAACAGATCTGCTTCTATGGTCTTGGGGGATTCGTAATCGGGTTGTCCTTTTTCGTCGAGGGGAGTCTTGTCCCTGTCGATAAAATAATTGTCGAGAGAGAGAGTTATTGACCTTAGCCCGTTTACTTTTAGCGCTATCGTAAGCCTTCTCGAGAATGTTGTCTTTCCTGATGAACTCGGTCCGGAGATCAAAATAACCCTCTTTTGTCTGTCTTGAAAGACAGTGTCCGCTATCGCGGAGAGTTTTTTCTCATGAAGAGCCTCGGCAACTCTTATGATCTCTCCACCCCTTTCTTCGGATATAGATTCGTTGAGTTCTTTTACATTCGTAATACCGAGAATTTGGTTCCATCTTCTCTGCTCGTGGTATATTTTGAACAGCTTTTTTTGTTCTTTCCACTGCCCGAGTTTTTTAGGGTTGAAAAAAGATGGGAATTGGATGACGAGGCCCGGAGGGTAAGGCTTGACCTCGAAGTGTTTCAAAAGGCCTGTTTTCGGGACGAGAGGGGAAGTATAGAAGTCAACGACAGGCCCCGATTTGTAAACTATGACATCTTTTTGTTCGTATCTCTCGAGAAGCCCTGCAGTGTCTTCTCTGTTTTCTTTCTTGAATAGTTTAACGGCTTTTTCCCTGGTCATCCACTCTCTGCATATTTCTTCGTCGTTTTCGACGGTTTTTTTCATCCTTTTCTCTATGGAAGTGATTTCGTCTGTTCTCGGGAGAACTGAAGACACTATTTCGTAGTAGTAGCCCGAGGATATCGAATGGTTGACTACGACCCTGGAGTTGCCAAAAATTTCATTCACAGCCCTGTATAGCAGGAAAGTAAGTGAGTTTCTGTAAATTCTCAACCAGTCTGGATCAGAGAAGTCAACAGGGACAAGTAGCCCTCCCTCTTTCACAGGCAGCATTGGGTCAGTTGTGTATCCGTTTAGGCGGCAGGCTATCATGTTTTCGACATCTTCACCCGAAGATTTGAAAACTTGAAAGGGGATTTGCCCTTTTTTTATAGAAATGCCCGTTTTTTTGTTCATCTCACCTCTTTCAGAGTTACCTTTGGGATTTTAAGGGCAGTTCTATTGTTCTCGAGTATTCCGCCCTTTTCTTCAAAACCCAGTATTAAAAGGCTTATCTTATCAATAATTTGGTCGAAGTCAATGCTGAGAATATAGGAATTTTCTTTAGCCCGCCAGTTGAGAAGAAGATTTTTAGACATCAAAACAGCTCCCTGGGAAGACATCTGGGTCGGCAATGAAGGTTCGATGTATTTTTTTTCAAACTCTGGCAAATCGAAAAATATTCTTCCGAAATCCATACCGTATTGGATAGCGTTTTTGGAGTTGAAAGCAGGTACGATAGTTGATACGGAATAAGGTTTTTTTGGTATTTTCGCCTCTGCCAGTTTTTTTGCCGCGCTCATTAGTATTTCTTCGTCTCTGCCTGTTTTATCGTTGTTGTGGACATCAAAATACTCGGAGGCATCAAACTCCGCAAAATTATCAAAGCCTGTCACTTCTATATGTTTTTCAACTATTGTCGCAGAAAGCAGGAAATAAGGCAGAAAAATGCTTGAAGATTCTGTTGAAGACGAGAATATTTCGAAAGTTTCATCAGTAGATTCTCGGGGTTCGAAAGCTATAAGACACTTGGGGCAAATGAAAACTTTATCGTTCTGCTTAGCCTTCAAAACGTTCTCGCATTTCGGGCATTTCAGGGGGACAACTCTAATCGCCATAGTTTTTCCTGAAAAGTAAGGCGACAAAAACTAAAGCCGCCAAAATTCCAATGCTTTTGAAAAGAATTCCTCCCGAAACCAATATACCCGTTACAAAACCCGTCAGAACCGTCAAGGAGACGAAAAAGCCTTTTTCTTTGATGAAGCTTTCGCTTTTTAGAGTTTCCGTTTTCTTTCCAACCGTCTTTCCATTTGTGCAGTCAATAATGTAAAATCCTTGTCTTTTGTCCGTTATAAAACGTATGAGAATAACAGGCAGAAAAATCAGGGATAGATTGAAGTCGAGAACTTCAGCGGAGGCAGAAAAAAAATCGAATTTATCTTTTTCCCAATTAGAAAGAGCCGCCTCTTTCATCTTTTTGACAAATAGGTTTTTGGCATCATCGATATCTTTTTCCGGAAAAAAAATCATTCCGGTTTTTTTCATCTTATCTTCATCGAAGAGCAAAAGGTCTTTCTCAATGAAAGAGAGGTCAGCTGAAGGAAAATATTCCCTGAAAAATGAATTGTCTATGTCAACTATCGAGCCGGGAAAATCTATTATTCTCCTTAAAATTTCACCTCCCTCTGTTCTGGACACTGTTTTGCTTTCGCCTTTTGCTTCTTTGATTTGGACGGGTATTGTCTTTCTGCTGATTTTGCCAGACACCCATCCCGAAACTTTGCTCCAGCCCATCCAAATCGGGACAAAGATTGTATCCCTGTCGATAATCCTGATATTTTCCAGGGAGTATTCCTCTTTTAGGTCGTTTTGAGCCTTTTCGACAGCAAGCGGGGCTATATCTTTTCTGTATGTGAAAATGCCGCCTGTGAGAATTATTTTTATCACAGTCCCGCAAGCTTTGCATTTGCAGACTTTATCGCCAGTATTGTAAGGCACGGGAGACGAGCATGAAGGGCAGGAAATAGAGATGTTCATTTTCTACCCGGTCTCCATATCGCTGAAATGACGAAAAAGAACAAAAAAACTGGAATTGAAAGCCAGGGGCTGAATTTCCATAAAAATCCAGAGAAGATTGCGAGGGTAAAAAAGGATAATTCAATCCAAATAGCGCCTGAATTTTTTTGATCGTCTTTTTGTATCCATTTCGAGCCCTCGGAAGCTGAAATCCAGACGCTTTGCTTTGAATTTTTTGCATACCAATAAGGTATATAGGCGTGTACGGTTTCATTTGAAGAAAGGGTTGTGAAACCTTCTAACTTATCGGAATAGACCTTTTCGCCATGACTGATCTTCAACGATTTAGGAGCTTTTTTGTGCAAAGGGATGCTAATCGGAGGTTTTGAAAAGGGGACCAGGTACCCTTTGATGAAATCGACTTCACCTATCGACGAAAGGGCGATCTCCCAAGCCGCCTTTTTTTCTACTACAGGTTTTAAAGTCCATATTTCAGATGAAAGAGCACAGACTTCGACTGAACTGCCGCAAAAAGGACAGGCTAAAACCTGAGGAGAAGTCCTCAAGTTCAACTTTCCGCCGCACTGTGGACAAACCGATACCATTGTAAGCCTTTTTTAAAAAAGCTATTATAACATAAAACTTTCTGAGCTGAAATCGCAACTTAAGTTTTTGATATTTTTATGAAGTGTGTGAAATATACATACATGTTTCTTATAAAAGTATGATTGTTCATTATACTTCGTGGTAGGAATTGTATTTGTTACAAATATCAAAAAAGAGATACCCTCAACTAAAAAATATGATTACATATTTTTTATCAAAGGACACGAAGTTGGGGAAATAATAAGAATTTGAACCACGAAGCGAGGATTACTTTCAATTTTTATACTTCGTGGTAGAAGTTTCTTTTTTTTACAAACCAAAATAGAAAGATATATCTACTTTTACGAAATCAGACTATGGCTGAATAGAAAAAAAGAGGGGAGCAGGACTCCCCTCTTTCAGTAACATAAAAATTTTCTCAGTCTATTATGGTCAGCTTGCCTGTGTAGTTGACGCCCGAAGCGTTTACCTGATAGAAATACATTCCTGGAACGTCGGATGCGAACTCGAAAGTTTTTTGTCCCTGGACAGAACCCTGGAACAGGTTCTCAACGATTCTGCCCGTCACGTCGAATACGTTGACATTTACGTTGACCATGTAAGGAGTCGAGAAACTGATAGCTGTCTTTCTGCCAATAGGAGTTATCGCCCTTACATCAAAAGGATAAACAGGCGAACCTATAACCTCTTCGACTCCGTTTTGAGGGCAAGTGGTCGCGCCGAGACACCAGCCGTATAACAAGCCGTATCCTCCGAGATCTTCCCATCCGCCGGTGTTGGTCCAAGCCCAATCGCTCTTAAAATTGATGTATGAACCGGAGTTGACCGGGAAAGGATATGTAGTGGCCTCATAAGTGAAACCGACCATGACCCAGAAAGTGTCCGTCGCTGATATGAGAATGGAGTCGTTTCCAAGAGGAACTGTATACCAGCCGGAATCTCCTCTCACAGTGAAAGGAACTATGGCGAGTGTGTCGCCAGCCGCTGTGTCGCCGAGAATTATCACTCTGGCGTCATTGGCGGGGTTAGTTCCGGTCCTGAGCTGGAATATTACGTTGCGAATGTATCTTCCTGTGTAAGCCGAGAGTTCATCCTGGGTGAGTTTTATTGCCATAGCCATCCACTCCGGAGGATCTCCGTAGCTTATTCCGCTTGTGATTGGATTCCAGTCCCAGTAGGTGATTGTGTCGCAATAGTCTCCGCCGCCGCCGATTCCGAAAAGGTTGAGCATGGAGTCTACCATGGCAATCGGCGTGGAATTGGGAGTTATGGACCTCAGGTCGTTTGTCCAATAAGCTGCTGTTCCGTCGTTCTTGGCGGAATTGATGTTGTTAGCTCCGGATGTGACAACTATCTGGCCGTTTGCCGTC
>JAFGON010000069.1 GCA_016926475.1 candidate division WOR-3 bacterium
ACAGTGAAGAACAGCAAAGGGAAATAGACGTCATTGACAATCCGATTCCTTTTGCCCCTCTATGGGGACCGGATGTTCTCGTCACCAACGAGTGTGATTTGACCTCACGCGCGGACATAGGATTCGATTACGACTCGGACGGATATCTTTACGTGGTTCTCACTACGAGCAATGCGACGAACGATTCTGTTAAAGTTTACCGTTCGACCGACAGAGGCCTCACATGGGTAAACATTTACACGCTGTGGTTTTCAATATCCAATCCGGTCCGTTTTTTAGATTTTGATATCAGGGTCAGCAAGAACGACGCGACGCCCGACATGTATTTCGCTTGGATAGATTCGTCTTATACGACGAATACAAGAAGATTCTGGTTCGGAAAAATCCCTGTCGATGGTTCGGCTCCGACCTGGTATGAATTCGACAGTACTGTGGTTCAGACCAGCAACCTCAGAAATCTCGACATGGACATAAATGAAACCGCTGATCCCTATGTAGTGATTACTTACGTGAATAATGAAATTCAGTGGAGATCGGCGTTATCTCTCGATCAAGGGATAACATGGACGTATTACTATCATTCAAGTAATGCAAACGCGGAATATCCATCTTGCACTTTCAGCGATGAGACGCATTCCCATGTTGCTGCGGTTTGGGGGGGCAGCTATAACGACGGCATAAGATTGAGAAACGGAGCCATATCGGGAGGCTATTCCTATGTCTGGCTAAACGATACTTCAGACTATACAGCAAAATCGCAGCTTTTCATATCAGCAGACAAAACAGCTTCGAATCCGAACAACCGGATAGTCGCAGTCTGGAGATACAATTCAGGGACAGATTCTAGAATTTATCAGAATATAAGCACTGATGCCGGCACTAACTGGCAAGGAGAACAAATTCACACACTCGTCGGTGATGTCCAATCGGCAAATCCTTTCATCAGATTCGGACAAAGCAACTTTGCCCTTTTCACCGCTCTTGATTATCAATTCACAGATGATTCTCTTTTTGTCTGTTACTACAGAACTTCTGACGATTCATGGGGGGGGGTAAATATTATCCCAACGACTACCGCCCTTCGGGACTTCTACCTTCAGTCGGAACTTATGTAACAGCGAATGATATTTCTGGCAGAATAGTAATTTACAGGCAATATGCGACAAATCCAGTATGGTTTGACAGGTGGAATCATTACAATTCCGTCGAAGAACAGCCCTCGGGAACGCTGTCGGATATATCCGCGTCTCTTGTCAAGAATAACGGCTCGGTTACCGTCAGTTTTTCCGTCTCATCCGATGCATGGGTGAACATTGAAGTATATGACGCCCTGGGAAGGAAAGTGAATTCCTTAGCAGACGGGGTCTACTCTTCAGGGAATTCACACCGTTGTATGGAACCTTCAGAACTCTTTTGGGCAGGGTGTAGGAGCCGGCAGGTATTTCATCAAGTTGATGAATGAGGGCAACGTCAAAACCATGCCGGTAGAAATATTTTAAAAAGGGGGCGATTGCCCCCTTTTTATTTCCATCAATAATTTTTGAAATGTTTTCAGAAGATTCAACGCAAGTGCTTTATCGAATTCATTTAGTTGTTTTTCAATGTATCCCATGTCAAAAACGGGATTTTTAAGCAGAATATTCTTTGCATCTTCAATGTCTCTTGGTCGTCCTGAAAAAATCTTGAAAATCAGCAGATCCTCTAATGAAGCATAATTTACGCTGATGCCGTCAATGATTATTCTTTTTGCTCTTTCAATCGCCTTTTTTTCAAACTCCGAATTTGAAAAAATCAAATCAATTTTTATAGCAGTTACCGGGTCGATTAGTGGGAGAACCATTGTCTTATTTACAAACTCAGAGGGATGATCCACCAGGCATTTCAACTCCAGATCCCCTGTTATGGCGAGTATATTTTGAATTTCATTGGTATCAACTCCAAGGGTTACGTCAATATCATTCGTCATTCGGGGTTCACCGTATATCAATACGGCCTGTCCTCCGATGATAATGTAAGGAATGCCGTTTTTTTGAAAGCTTTGAGCTAATCCAAGGATAAGTTTTTTGAACATTTATTTAGAATTGCCGCGATTCTGATGTTTTTTTTTGTGCCTTCTAATAAACTGTCGTTTTTTTCAGCACTTATAAATCTGGTCCAGATGTACATCTCTTCAAATATTTCTAATTTTTTTTCGAAAGGGAGATTTTCTTTTCTACGGAAATCGTCGAGAAATTTTTTGTAAAGATTTGAATTTGAAACCATAAAATATTTTATCATAAATACTGACAAATCAGAACAAGCAAAGAAATCTGCCTGTTCTGATTAAATATCACCAATCAGCCAAATAACGGGCTATTCTTTCTCCAGCTCTGCCGTCCCAGAGTTCTGGGACAACGCCTTTTTTCCATTTTCCGGCGATTATATCAGACACTTTGCTTTTTATGATCGAAAAGTCGAGAGGAACGAGTTCATTTGTGCCTTCTGTCACTGTTATCGGCCTTTCAGTATTCGGTCTGAGGGTCAGGCATGGAACTTTAAAATAAGTCGTCTCTTCCTGGACTCCTCCGGAGTCTGTCAAGACTAATTTCGCGTTTTTTTCAACCTCTATAAACTTGCTGTATTTGAGGGGTTCGGTTAGAATTATATCTTTTTTTAGAAGTTTCTCTTTATACGCGGAGTTTTTAAGTTTTTTCAAAGTTCTCGGATGAACTGGGAAGACGATTTTTATCATGTCCGATAAACCTGTCAGGATGTCAGCGATTATTTTTAAATTTTCTTGGTCGTCGACATTTGATGGCCTGTGTATTGTGACAAGGCAGTATTCTCCTTTTTGCAAATCCATAGAACCAAGGATTTTTCCGTCGAGTTTTCCGGATATATAAACCAGTGAATCTATCATTGGATTTCCAACGAAATAAACCCGCCCGAAGACGTTTTCCTTTTTAAGATTATCCCCTGCGTTTTTGCAGGTTGTGAATAGTATTTCACTGAGTTGATCAGTTACCATTCTGTTTATCTCTTCGGGCATGCTCCTGTCGAAAGATCTAAGACCCGATTCTATATGAGCGGATGGGATTCCAATCTTTGCCGCTGTTATCGCGCATGCCATAGTCGAATTGACATCGCCGGCGACCACTATACTACTGGGTTTGTTTTCGGTGCACCATTTCTCGAATTCGGTCATAACTTTTGAAGTCTGGAATGCATGGCTTCCGCTCCCCGCACCGAGGAAAGCGTCAGGTTTTCGAAGGTCTAATTCTTCGAGAAAAGTTTCGCTCATTGAAAAGTCGTAATGCTGACCGGTGTGGACAAACAGCATATTTTTACCTGTTAGCTTCTCATAAACCTTTAAAACAGGGGCAACTTTCATGAAATTAGGCCTTGCGCCGGCTACAATAGCGATTTTGTCCATTTTTCTCCCTAAAGATTTTTTTGACTATAGCATTGACTATCATACCAATCAACCTTTGTTCTTTGAATGTTAACTTCAATTCCTGTTTAGGTAAAATGTGATATTTTTTTGGATAACCTGCTTAAATTCTAAAAATTAAACGGTCGTCATTAACAATGAATTGAATGCTTATTTATAGTATTTGTAATGGAGATGTTTTCAGCATAAAATTAGAACAAAACACAAGGAGATGGTCATGAAAACAATTTTATCATTTCTGGCCTTGGTGTTTTTTACAGTATGCCTCTTAAGTTCAGCAACTTACTATGTTGACGGAGACGATCCTTCGGCAAGTAATTCCAACCCGGGAACATTGAATTTGCCGTGGTTGACCATTCAGCATGCATCTGAGCAAATGGTAGCCGGAGATACTGTTTTTATTAGAGCTGCAGTTTACCAGGAAAATGTAATTACGACCAACAGCGGCAACACAAATGACGGACCAATAGTTTTCGTGAACTATCCAGGTGAGAATTTTGTGCTCGATGGAACTTCAGTTGGAAACAGCACTGGATTGCGGGTATTTAACTCCTACATTACAATAGAAGGATGGGAGATATCAAACTGGTCTGACAATGGCGTCTGGATGAGTGGAGCAAGTCATGTTACTTTTAAAAACTGTAAAGTTCACGATGTTTTTTACGGAATCGGCATTTCAGACTCCAGCCATGATTTTCTTCTCGACCATGTCGAAACTTACAATTTCACTTTATACGGTGTTGATGTCTCTCCGGGCACTGGTTCATGCTACAACGGGACATTTTTAAATTGCATTTCCCGCAATGGACGAGATCCCCAGCAGAATGTAGATGGTTTTGCTCTCGGACACGGTGATCAGCACGACTTCGTTTTCAGCAACTGCACAACATACGATGTCTATGATGGCTTTGATATAAGCTCACGCAAATCTACACTCAACTCTTGTCTGGCTTATAATTGTTGGAACGGAGGATATAAATTGTGGCAGGACTCCGTCTCATTGGTAAATTGCATAGGTTTTGGTTCTGTCGGTTCAAATGTAGAACTCGACTGGAGCGGCTCTCCGACGACGACAGAAATTGTCAATTGCACGTTTTTTGGAGCCGGAACATATACCGTATGGGTTGAAAACCAAAACGACACTCTTCGAATGTATAATACAATTCTTGCCGGCGGAGATAACATCGGTTTGTCTTTTGAGCAGTATAGCACCGCCAATTACTTCGGAGATTATAACCTGTTCCACAACAACGACCAATCCCGCGCGATTTCGGTCGCCTACACCGACGAATTTTCTTTGACGGATATTGCAAACGGACTCTGGACAACTTACTCAGGGCAGGATTCTCATTCCATTGTCGTCTATGACGCCGCGAATATATTTGTCGATATGGTTCTTCATAATTTTCACCTTCTATCTTCCAGCCCTGCAATTGACAGCGCTTCTCCCGCATACGCTCCATCCTGGGACTTCGACGGAAACCCTCGACCTTTCGGCACCGGTTTCGATATCGGCGCGTATGAATATCAAGGTGTCGGAGTTGATGAGATTCAAAGATCGACAACCCTAAGAAGTATAGTTTTTCTTGTTCAAAACGAATCTCTGAAATTGAGTTTTAGTTTATTAAAAAAAGCTCAGGTCGATTTAGATATTTTCAGCATAGATGGACGAAAATTATCTAACCCGATATCTGGTGAATTAAATCCCGGTGAGTACCAATACAATTTCAATACCCATACAATAAACCTCGATTCGCAAGGATTGTATTTTGCTGTTCTCAATATTGGAGGAAAGTGGTTTTTGACGAAAATATTGATCTTGAATTGAACGTCAAAATTATCGTGATACAATTTATGATGTTGGTCAAAAAAATAAATTTATAAAAATACCTCTTGAATGGGTATTGTCAGGAGGAGCGATTAGATCGCTTTATTATTGCCGGACATTTCTGAACTGGTTTAAATCATTAAAAACCGCTAATATATGAAACAATTCATTCTTATTGGTATTGCCTCCGTCCTGTTTACAGTGTCATCCTACCATTTCTTTTTGTATTTTTATGTCAAAAAAAACGGTAAAAGAGATTTGTATTTTGCAATTTCCACTTTCGGAGGGGCTCTTTTTTCATTTTTTGCGTTTTTGATGTCTTCTGGAAAATCTCCCGAGGCGATACTGTGGTTACACAGAATCAGGATGTTGGGCTTGATGATATGCATCTGTGCGTGGGGGTATTGCTTGTATGATATCTATTTCAAAAAAAGTCTGGTCCCGAAAATTTACCTTATTTTCTCGATTTTAATAGCCTTGTCCCTGCCGACAAAAATTTTCCTTTCGCTTCCTGTTGTTGAATACACCGCGAGTTTCTTTTCTGTTGAATTTCATTATTGTTACGCGACGACAAGAATCATGTATTCTGTTTACGCTTTGTCCATACTTGTTTTTTTTATTTATTCACTCTTGCATGTCGCTTTCTGCAAGAAACCCTCGATATCGAGGATATACGGCCTTATGGCTTTTATCCCAGGAGTTATTGGAGGTATAAACGATTTCGCGGTGACACATGGATTCATAAAAAATATATTGATAAGCGAATATCTGGTTTTTGGATTTTTGCTTTCTATTTTTATTCTCTTTCTCAAAAAGGAAAAGGAAGATTATAACACTCTGAAGCATTTGAATTTGAAACTTGAGGAAGAAGTTCAGCAGAGGACCAAAGACCTCAAAAACTCACTTGAAAAGGTCAGGGTTTTAAGCGGAATGCTTCCAATATGCTCCAGGTGCAAAAAAATAAGAGACGACAAAGGTTATTGGAATCAAATCGAAGCTTACATAAGAGATCATTCCGAGGCGGAATTCACCCACAGCCTCTGCCCGGATTGCGCGAAGGAAATATTTCCTGGATTTGAAGATGAATGATCAGCATCGAATTTAAAACAAATGGATTAATCTAAAGGATAATAGAGTGGAAAACGCTTTTGTAGGCAGGCAGAAAGAATTCATAGAGTTGGAAAAATACCTCGAGGAAGCTGTCAACTTCAATGGAAAAGCGGTGTTGATTAAAGGAGAAACAGGGGTGGGTAAAACCACCCTTCTCAAGAAATTTTCAGATTACGTCAGAGAACAAAATTTAAACCTATTGAACGCAAAATCCTACATGGACGACGTAGGGGGATATACGCCATTCATAAGAAGCCTTGAGGATTTTATTGAAGGGCTTGAGTTCCCTCGAAAAACCCTGCAAAGAATTATAAAAAATGACTATGCTGTTTACCTTTCATGTTTGGTCCCGAAAATTAAGGAGATGTTTCCTGTAGAGTATAAAGACGAAGAAAAAATTGGAAACAAAACTTACCTACACTATTCTTATTATGCTTTCATATCAAACCTTTCGAAGCTCAAACCAGTCGTATTGCTGATAGATGACATACAATGGATGAGCAGCGAATCACTGGAACTTTTAAAGTATTTAGTAAGAAGAACGCATGAATCTCCAATACTGATAGTGGCGACTGAAAGAGCATACGGAAATGGCAAAAGCGCCAAATTTTCTGAAAAAGAACTTTTACCTGAAAATTCAGTTCTATTGATTGAACTTAGCAATTTAGCACAAAACGATGTAAAAAAATTTCTGGACGCAAAATTTAAAAGCAATTATTTAAACGATTTTCAGAATTGGCTTTATTCTCTTACAAAGGGGAATCCCCTTTTTGTGGAGAGAATTCTCGAAGTTTTGATAAACAGAAATGTCTTTAAACAGGCAAACGGAGAATGGGTGGTTAGCGAAGAGTACAAGGATTTTCAGATCCCTAAAACCCTTGAAAGTGTTTTAGGCAGTCATCTGTCTGAATTGTCGCCTGTTGAAAAGAAGATTATCGAAAGCGCTTCAGTTATAGGAGAAAATTTCGATCTTTCTATACTAAGAGAACTGCAGAAAACCATGCCTCAGGATCAATTCACTGATACATGCGAAAATCTTAAACACCTCAACCTGCTGACTTACTCAGGAACTTCAGGGGTTTTTTCGCATCCTCTCATCAGGGAGCTGATATACGAGAGGATGAAAATCACTACGAGGCGTGAAACGCACAGAAGACTTGCCTCTATCCTGAAAAGCAATAAATCTCAAAAAGCAGAAATCTCCCGACATTTGACAAAAGATCTTTCCGAGGACGAGATCACAAAAGAGCTGGCGTTATATTTGTACGAGATTTCCGAGAAATTTTTTGAAAACTACGATTACAAACTTGCGTGGGAAAACATTAAAATCGCAAGAGAGATATCATCGAAAACCGACGTTCCGGATGAAAAAAAAGCACTCCTGGAATCCGAATACAATTACATTGCCTGGGTTTTGGGAAAGACGGAATCGAAAAAAACTGACGGAAAAAAACTTCTGAGAGACCTTGAAAAGTACGGATTTACAGAACAAGCGGCAAAATATTGCCGGATGAGGTTTCACAGCAGTCTTTCAGATCAGAATTTTGCCGAGGCGGAGGAATGTCTGAACAAAGCTTTCACTTTTGCCAAAGATAAAAGTGAAATTCACTGGATGCTGTCAGCTGATAAATGTTTGTTTATGAGAAGAAAGGGACTTTTAAATGAGTCGAAAGAATTGTCAAAAAAACTGATTTCTGAAATACCTGAAGACGCCGCGCCGTTATCGTTATACAAAGCCTGCTCAAACATAGGACTTGTCCTGTATCTGAAAGGTCAATACAAAAGCGCCCGTGAATACATTACAAAAGCACTGAACATAGCAAAAAAAAACCGTTTTCTTGATTATATCTCCGAATGTTATTCCAACCTGGGGCTCATAGAAATATCACTTGGCAGACTTGATTCCGCTCTTTCAAACCTGAATATCGCGCTGGAACAGGCGCAATCACTCGATCTGGATCAGTCGATGGGAATCGACCTTTTTTACATGGGAAACTGTTATGAAATTTTAGGCGAGTTGGATATAGCCAGAAGATATTACGAATTTGCTCTGCAAAAGGCGGAAAAAATAGACAATTCAAGATTGTGCGCCTCAATTCAGACTCAAAAGGCGATTCTGCTTGCTGAAAAGGGGGATATCGAAGATGCGGACGCGATTATAAAAAAAATAAATCAGAAAGCCTTGGATAAAGGAGCGCGTTGCGGTTATTTAACCGTAAACGGATTATTATATTTGAAAAAAAACGATTACGATTTGTCTGAAAAATACCTGGATGAAGCACTTAAAACAGCAAAAAAACTCGCGATAAAATCAAGGCAGATAAAAGCGCTTGCGATAAAAAATATATTGTTGTTGAAAAGAAATAAAAAAAAGCAGGCATTGGAAAGTTATGAAAAGACAAGAAAATCAGCTTTGAAGCATAAAGAAAAAATTGTTTTCAAATCTCTGCCAATAGATTTTGGATTAGAGCTTGGGGGAAAAAAGGGTGAAAAGATATTTTTTGAAGGCATGGACATGCTATATGATATAGGAGCCCGGAAAGCTGTCGAAAACCTCATACCCTCGATGAAAAAAGCCGGATTCAAAAACGCGCTAAAAAAAGCGACTGAAAATACATCTGCATTCATGGACCAGAAAATAGAAGTATACACTTTTGGGGGATTGTATGTGAAAAAACCAGGGGAGTATAATTTCGTCTCCTTAAAAGAATGGAAACTTGCAAAATCAAAAGAACTTCTCGCGATGCTGCTGTTATCGTCCTCAGGCTGTAATTACACGAGGGAAATGATGACATCTGAATTGTGGCCTGAGGCGGACATGAAAAAAGGAAGTAATAATTTTCGGGTCGTCCTAAATCAACTTATTAATGTTGTCGGAGAAAAAATCGTTTTGAGAGAAGGCGACACTGTAAAACTTGACAAAGAGAAACTGGATGCGGATTATTTTCGGTTTGAAAAATCATTACTCGACTGGAAATCACAAAAGAGAAAAATCAATTTTTATGCCGCGGAAAAGTCCGCCCTCTTGGCCGCGGAGATATACAAGGGGATTTTCCTACCCGAGTTCTATTTTGAAAAAGCCGTCGAAAAACAGCGCGAACTTCAGGCAAGTATGAGGGAAATATTATTGTGGCTCTCGGAATTAAACCTTCAGAGGCTTGAGCTGAAAAAAGCCGCAGAATTCGCTCAGAGAATGCTGGCAATGGATTCCTGTGACGAACAAGCAGGCAGAATAATCATGCGTTGTATGCTCGGACAAGGAGACAGAATAGGCGCCATAAAGTATTTTGAATTCATGAAAAAATCTTTGAACGAAGAGTATGGAGTGGAACCTAGTTCTGAAACCATCGAACTCTATAAAAAAATTTGTTCCGACAGTGAACGGATTTAATTTTCTAATTTAACGTTTAATTAACGCCTGAAAGTATAATTCTCCTGTAAGTATTTGTTGGCATAATTGCGCTATGCAAGATTGTCATATCAAAAATACAACAAAGGAGAAAACCATGTTGACACTGATGTTTTTGCTCGTCTCCGGCTCGCTGGCGTCTTCACAGTCCGTCTGGACTTTGCTTGAAGAAATGAGCAGTCAGGAAAAGGAAAACTCAATGATAGAGATATTGTTGGGGGAGGGAGCAACGTCTCAGGAAATTCTCTTGAAGGAAGAGATAGAAAATCTCTGGAATGAAGGCGAATACGCCGCGTCAATTTGTCTGTTTCCAATCCTCGGAGAGATGACTGGCGATGGAATCATGGAGATAGTTGTCCAGTGGAAAGAGCCTATTGTCACTCCTCAACCTGACTGGGGAACGGATGCCCTTGTCAGC
>JAFGON010000070.1 GCA_016926475.1 candidate division WOR-3 bacterium
CTGCCCAATCTATTGCCCGATTAACATTGTCAATGATTTCTTTGTAGTTTTTGGTAATGTCATTTTGAATGTCAATTACCACTAAAGCCTTTTTCTGCATGGGATTTCCTTCTTTTATTTTTATGTTTTAATTCAATTTTCTATTCCATTGTCCATCGCACTGTCGCTTGTTCGCTTGCGGCTAACGGCCGGCGGTTTGAAACGTTTGGGAGTACGGGCGATTTCCTGTCGAGTTACACAAAAATTGAAGCGAACTACAACCCTTGAATAACCTACTGTCCCGGCAATTTTTTATACCGCGCGTTATGTGGCGTTTTTCTTACCATAAAATATTTACATGTCATAAATCAAAATTCTTTGAGCATTTCTTGCCATAGGAAACAAATTGGCAATTTTATAAATGAGTTTTGTCCCCCAATTCATTTTTTCGATTTCTTCGTTAGAGGTAAAATAAATAGCCTTGTCAAATTTAAATTCAGAATTCCATTTTTCAAGTTCTTTTATATTATCAATTCCCCAATGGATATGTGCTCCCATCCTTTTAATTGAGGGATGATTTTTAACTTTTTTTGCAGTGTAACCACTATAAGTATCAAAAATAAGTGTGTAATTACCGATTCTTTTCTTAATTTGATTGAGTAATGCTTTTATTTCATCCTCTTTAAGGTACATAAATAATCCTTCAGCAATTACCAAATAATTTGCATGTCCAGAAGGGATGTTTTCAATCCAATCAAGTTGTGTAACTGAAGAAGCAATTAAATGATATTTATCAGATTCTTGGAAAAATTCCTTGCGAATACTGATTACTTCTTCAAAATCCAAATCATACCAATTTGCGTTTTTACTGTCAATTCTTGCGTATCTACTATCAAGTCCACAACCTAAATGTAAAACGACAACGTCATTCCTTTCCTTTAGAAATTTGTCAGTAAAATTATCAATGAGTTTTGCTCTTAAGCACATCATCGTGTTTGTTTTCCCGGGAATTTTCAAGGATTTAAAATCATAGTCTATTTTTTTAATAATTTCAACTGCTTTTGCATCATACAGAATCGGAGTTTTTTTCTGAGTTTCTATGGCTTTACCATATAAAGGTACAAGCAATGTCTCTTTTTCTTTATCAAGTGTAATCATATTGTTTTCATTAGTATTAATGATTATAAGTGTCTGTTTTTCTAAATCAAAAATTCATTGTAGCGTTTCAAAATGCCACACAACTAGTAGATATACTTAGGTGTTGGTGATATTTTAGGTTTGTCATTGTTGCTGATAACCTCCCAAATAAACAGGTTGTTTGATGTACTGAATTATGATAACTGAACCTAAACAGAGCTATCATATGGCTTTATCATCCATTATATCATCCAGGGGATTTTGTACTCTTCTGATATTTTGTTTAGAAACATGTGTATAAAATTTCGGTCTTCTTTGAATTTTTGTGGCTGTGGATTTTCTGTGAACTTATTGGAAAATTATTTTGGGACAAACAATTTATCCTAAAGAAAAGGTCTGTCATTTCCCCTTCAGTGATAATTATTTAATAAATAATAGAACCGAGTTAAACATAAGTCAAATTTCAACCAGGAAAGCGCAACCATGAAATCAGTTCCAATAATCCCCCCCTCACCCAACATCAACCTCAACTGGTTCGCGGACGCCGATGCCGGTGAGGATGCACTGACCGGTCTCGTAAACCGGAAGCTGATTGGAAATTTGTTTTGAAATAGTTTCGATAATATCATCGAGAGCCTTAATGTCAGCGTTATTTATCAGCCTGAATATCGCCGATGTGTTGCACTGAGCTATGACGGATTTGTCAATATTCGCCGGTCTCTGGGTCACTGCAACCAGACCCGTGTTGAACTTTCTGCCCTCCGATGTTACGTTTAGAAGTGATTTAGCGCTTACACAACCTCTCCCGGCACTTTGGGGAGCGTAATTGTGAGCTTCCTCGACAACGAGCAAACTTTTAAACGCTCCGTCTGTTTTCTTGGCTTCGCTGAATACTGAATCGCATACACTTGAAACTACCCGCCATCTGTCTTCAATCGAATTCATGTTTTTAAGGTTGAGAATGTAAATCTTCGACTCCTTGATGTTTTCTATAAACTGCTCGGAAATAAATCCGACTTTTCCTGATTCAAGGATTTTTTGGATTTTTTCAAGTTTTTCTCCGGCGAAAGCTTTTTCTTCAGTTTTGCTGAATACCTTTGAAATTTCAGCAAATCTCAATTTCTTAATGTGTTTTAGAAGTTCTTCTTTGAATTTTGGATCTTGTTCAATTTTTAAAAATATGGATTCTAATGTATCTTTTTTCTTTTGCTTCCCTTCTGTAGTTTTTCCATCTGCATATTCTGATAACACAGCAAAATAAGCTTTAAAATCCTTTTCAAAAAAATTTTTAAACGCATACTTTTCGTCAAAAGCTTCATTATCAAGTTCTTCAAGTTTCTGGTTGATATATTGAGAATCAATCTCTTTCTCCTCTTCCCTCTTTTCTTTTATTATTTCTATAAACCTATTCCTTTTTTTCTCTTCGCTTATCTCAGCAGTTGAGGCTTCAAAGGCGTTCAAGAGTATCTTTTTCTCGTATTCGGTAAATGCGGAATTGAACAATAAATCAAAATCGCTTTCCTCGGTCAAAATCTTTTTCTCCAAGATTTTTAAGATCATCTTTTCGTCTAAAACTGTAATATCCTTCGAATCAATTCCTGAATACAATTCACCGGCGTCTTTATTCCCGGGGATATACTCGCCGTGGGTGTCGAATATGACTATTCTGCCTTTTTGATTTTTGAGCCATGGGAAAATGCCCGAAATGAATTTCTTTGTGAAATACGATTTGCCGCTTCCGGTGGTTCCGAAGACCGCCATGTGCTGGGTCAGGATTTTGTTGTAATCAATGAAAACCTCCACATCCTTGTTGGAGGTCAATTTCCCCACGGGATAAAGATCTTTTTCTTCAAAGCCGAGAAGCCTGTGGAGAATTTCCGGTCTCGCGGTTGTGACCACCGAACACGCCGGAACGGCAACCCTGTTTCTCTCCAGTTTCTCTTCCTTGCCGAAATTCACTATTTCCTTGCAAATTTCTATTGTTCCGCTTCTTAACTGTGTAAAACCCTTTTCGTTTATCAGGGCGGTCATCATTGCAAACCGGACGGCTGGATTTTTCTTGTTGAGGACTTCATACATCTCAGCGACCTGCGGGTTCAAACGGTTCTCCGGTGTGAAATCCGGCAGAAATTCGCTGTCGTGAGCCACAGGTTTTACAATCTTGCCAAGCCATCTCCTCTTCTCTCCATCGTAGTCCTCTGACTCGATTTCGACGTATTTCCCGTATTCTATCTCTGTGACACAGACGAAATCGGCTGATCTGTTGTCCGCTTCGCCCAAAACAAAACCTAAAACGTTCTTGTCCAGAGAAAACGATTTTTCCCATAATGACTCGAATTCCTGTGCCAACTCCTTCACTTTTTCAGGATCGGTGATTTCGAGACCCATTTCGTCGTTGTTTCCGGGTTTATTTTCGGTGCCGTATCCGCCGCCTGTAACGTTGAAAGAACCTACTGTCGCGTATGAATCGTCAACTACGTTGAACTTCGCGTGGACGGTTGAAAGATACCTGACCTCGGCTTTGACCGAATCGGCTAATTTCAAAAAATTTTCAATGTCGGTAATCTCAAGGTCTTTTTTCTTGTCCAACCTTACTATAAACCTGATATCTGGAACTTTTCCCTTACTGTCCTTGAAACCTTCCAGAAGTTGCTCGAGCGTGCCGCTTCTGACCCAACCAGAACAAATCCAGATTCTCTTTTTTGCCCCCGAAAAAGCCTTTTTGACCCTGTCGAGATTGCCCCTGTTCGTGAGAAGATCCATTTTTCCTCCTGAAGAATTATTGATTTAAAATGTTTTTCCGATTCAACAAAACACTCTTTCATTGACCGTCTCTTCTCTGCTTTCTCTTCTTGTAAAGCTTCTCAGTGAAACCGCCTTCATCGAGAAATCTTTTTTCTAGCTGTCTCAGTTGTTTATCGAGAAGGTAATTTGTCTGATGAATGAGGCAGATTATTGTGTTGGCTGAAATTTCAGGTTCAGAGAATTCAATATAGGACTTATAAGTCAAATAAGACCTATTCATTGAATAAGAAAGCTTTCTGATTTCCTGAGACCTGGGATCATCTTTCCCCCAAAGTTTCAAATTTCTTTGTCTTAGATAATCCTCATAGTCCAGCAATAGTTCTTCAAGACTTGCTCTTGCAACACCGACTAATTTTAACTCGGTTTTTTTAGAAGTTCCTGAAGCCATGCTTCCTTCTGCTATGTTTTGTTTTCCGCTTCTTGATGCCTGAACCATTTGATCATGTGTTCTTGATCTTTTTTCAATGAATCTATCGCAAAATTTTATCGTCGCATCATAGACGATTTCCGACATCATATAAGACACAAGGTTTCTGTATCCGCCGTGAGATTCGATTAGCTTATCTTTGTCATGGTGTTTATCAGCCACAAGAGTCTCCGGAGTTTAATGCATTGATGGACACAGACATATTCACTCCTTCACTAGTTGATTTGATATTCTACCACAGAAAAATAATTGTGATTTGAACCAAATTCCCTCTAATCTTTCTTGTATTGAAAATAACTCATACTTGCGCATTTCGGATAATAATAGACCTCAAAATTGGAGAAAAAGTCTGAGCCGATTATTCCTGAGATTCCATTGGTAAAAAAATGTTTTTCTATCTCGTTGGGCAAGACGCCGAAACTAGCCATGAATTTCTTTTCTCCCAATTTGACAGCCATCTCTCTGAAAGGTGTTGTAAATTTATTAAAAGGATAACCCGCAAAATACTCCACTTCTTCTCCCTTCATGGGTTTTTCTGACAATTCACCTTTAGGCAGGTAAGAAAACCTAGACGCAGTGTTGATGAGCATCTGGAATTTTTTGTTTTTAACCCTGAATTCAGCAGTATATGGATTGGCTGCAAAAAAATCGCCTGTAGATTTAAGATATGCATAGGGGCTAAAAACAGAGCCGTCTGAAACTGCACGGCTGAAAGCGGCTTTAGAATTTTTATAATTAAAAACAGTTCTGTAATCTTCAAAAAAATCATTTCCCGCTATCACAGTTATCTCGGTCTCTAAAAATTCCGAGGCGTTTTTTATAAGTTGAAGATTTTCTTCAGAATCTTCTGTAGAATAATCAAAATCTTCAATGAAATCAAAATCGCCTTCTCTGCTTATGGATTTTTTCAAACCAGTGTTCAAAAGAATAATTTCTTCGTAATCGGGAGGGCAGTATTCGTCAAGAGTTTTTGCCTTTTCCTTGTTATTAATCGCTTCAAACCACATATCCCTTGCTTTTTTCTCCCTTTCAAACTTTACGTTCGGATCTTCATACAGAAGAATGGGAATATTTTTTACCAATTTAATATCCATCTCGTATATTGACGTTTCTTCAAAATACATTGTCTCCTCCTTCTGAATTGTTTGAACCTTTGCACAATGTTTTTCATTAATCATCAAGGTAAAATACTCCTTTAATATCACCGATATCGTTTATTTTTTTCTTGATAACATGCCTATCGTAAGATTTTGACGGCAAAATTACATACATCTCCGCTAAAGTCTTTTTATCAGTTTTGCTGAAACAGCCGTCGGTTATGATCAGTGCTTTTTTGAATTTACACGAATTTATGTGCTCGATTACTGGGTTTATGTCCGTCCCGCCGGTTATGGCATTTCCCTCTTTCACGTCCTGAAGGGTTATCTTCTTAAGTTCGGATGAAAAAACAAAATATGGACCGGGAAAAAGATCCGAGATTTTTCTCAAGAGAATGTAGATCAATTCCTTGTAGGATTCCATGGAACCTGATTGGTCAATATAAACAGGCGCAAACTCGTCGCTTTTAACTCTCGCGGGAATTTTGTTCTGATAGAACAGGGTGTTCACACCGCAATTTATAAGGGAAAGCTGTTTTCTTGTAAAATTAGGTATGACACCTGTCGATTCGACAAAATCAGTTTTATACTTTACGCTTTTAAACATATTTTCACAGACAACTTTTTCCATTAGCTTTTTCAGAAATTCGGCTTTTCGAATATTCCCGCCTTCTGTAAAATTAATTTTTTTCTTTTCGATTGAAGATGTGTTCTTGAAGTAAAAACTGTTTCTTATGTGATCGATAAAGCCGGAAACAGCTGTTTTGGCGGCACTGTTTTGATTTAACACTTCGTTGACGAGCGAGATGTAAGTAAAATTTTCCCTTTTACTTATAAATTTTTTCAAAACACTTTCCAACTGAGGAACCGACATTCCCGGCTTTAGGTAATTGTCAAACCAAAGGGATATGAGGATATTTTTTTTAGCCGGAGAGAGGTTGATAATTTTTTTGAAATCCTTTTCCACGCTTTTTCTGCTTTTGGATGGCGCTGTGAGGAGAAACATAAGGTCGTTTTCAGTGAAAAATCGCTTTATTATCATTTTTTTGTAGTAACTGCCGTAACAGTTGTCAAGAACCGGTATTCTTTTTTTCCTGTTAAGATTGTACATCAGAGAATTGCAGTTTATGTCAGCGCAAAAATTCGTGAATTGGGGGCTGATTTTAACGGCATACTTGAAGTGCTCGAAAAAAATGTGCGATAATTCATGAATCAGCACCCAAAGAAGGTCATACCTTCCGGTCATTTTATTCTTCATGAAATTTTCGTTTATTCTGATAACGAATCCGCCGTCTCCGGCATGTTGGACGCATGCGGTTTTAACTGTTTCGGAATTCTTTTCGACGATTACGTCTTTTACCGTGCTTTTGTAAATGTCGAAAAGCGGTTTTAAAAAGCTCTTTTCCTCAAAAATCATTTCCGTGAATTTTTCTTTGACGTTTTCCATGTTAACCTGCTTTGCAAAGCGCTTTCCCGTCAATAATTCCGAGTGAAACCGTTTTTTCAAGGTCTGCAAATCTGTCCAGCGCGGGGTACAAGGGGTTGTAAATCCCGCAATCTATTCTGCTGTAAATATTCTTGATCATATCAATATCGGTTATGACTTCCGGAGCTGTATCGTAAAATAATATATC
>JAFGON010000071.1 GCA_016926475.1 candidate division WOR-3 bacterium
ATTCTCGGAGAACTCGCCAAATTTTTCAAGACAGTCAAAACTAAAAAAATAGTCAAAAAATCAAAATCTATCGAAGACTTCATAAATTTTGTGAATGATTATAAAAATGTCGATGAACGAACAACTTGACATACTTCTCGCCCTTGACAACGCGGACACTTACATCAGGGAGTTGTCAAACGAAAAGTGCATGGCAAAGCTCAAGGAAATCGGGATGAACCTCGACGTAAGAACCATAAGCAACTTCGAAAAAGTCAAAGACAAATTATTTAAAAAACTGCCCTCTGAACTGATGAGAGAATACCAAAGGCTGATGAAAAAATACAGAGATGATTTCATACCGAGGGCGATAGTTCCCGTAAGAGAGGAAAGAGGAGAAGGTTATTGCGTAGCTTGTTCGAGCAGAGTTCCCGCCGAAGTCTTCCAAAGACTTAAAAACCATGGTTCAATCGAACGATGCGAAAATTGCGCGAGGTTTATCTTCTGGCCCCCTCTTCCCTGAGTCGTTCCATACCAATTTTGATCATTTCTTTGTAACCCAGTATAGACAATATGTCTCTTGCATCGTCCAGAACTAAAAATTCCGCGCTTCCCCTCGCTTGTATAACATCGGAAAGATTCTTCGGAGTGTGGCCTTTTACGGTTATCCAATTAGAATCCGCGATTATCATGTCGAAGTTATGGAGTTGGGGTAAAGATTGGGAGAAGACTCCGTATTCTGATCTAAGAACCAGGTACCCTTGAAAATCCGCGGTAGCAGTTAACCTGACCAAAAACTTTTCCGCTTCGCTTTCGAGAAAAGAATTCCACTCTTCTTCCGCTTCATTTGGCAGTTGATCCTTCCGGGGATCCAGATAATACTCCCTGCAGAACTCTGTCAAAGTGTATGCGTCGTAGGACTTGACGCCGAAAGGGTAAGCGAAGCCTGATAATACGATACCAGAGTAATAGTAATTCGCCGAAACAACATTCATCAACATATACAAAAGGTCGTTGTATTCTTGAATTGAAGGCGAAACATAATAGGCATCTACGTTAAAATTTTCTATCAATTCTTCTTTCGAAAATTCAGGCATTGCTTGGCCACGACTGTTTGTCAAAAATAGGCCCGGCCTTGAATTTATCAAATGAGACGGCGAGGTCGGTTTGTCCGATTTTGTCCAAATCCTGAAAAGGTCGAAATTGAAAAACACTAAAAGGTTTTTGAGCTTAGCGCAATAAACAACCTCTTCGAGAACATCGTAAGAAAAAGGGAAATCGAAGTAATCCGAAGGAAACAGGGTCTGTCCGTCTTTTAAAACTTCAACCACGATCCCGTCAACACCGAGATCAGCTATTGAATCGACGAAAAATTGTACCGATTGGATTGGAATCTCTTCCTGACACACGAGCACAAAAACCGCACTTTGGGACGACACGCTGAAAAAAAAGAGCCCCGCGAGAAATAGTAAAGTGGAAATTCTCACTGACTGTAGAAATTGAAAGGTACTGTGAAAGTAAACGAACCTCCTCCAGGGTCGATCGCTCCAAAGCTCCATCCGCTTATAGCAGATATTATCTGCTGCTCAAGCGATGGCGAACCGAGGGTACTGCTGACCAGGGAAACGTTTGACACGAATCCTTCCTCGGAAATCGTTATTCTGACAACTATTTTCCCCTGAAGAGATGGATTTACCTCAAGTTCTTTTTCGTAAAAGTATTTTAACCTTCCCTGGTACCTCACGATAGTTCTTCTTACGTCGGCCGCATCCCTCGCGCCCGATGTAGCTGCTGATCCGGTTAAATCCGCGATCGAACCGCCTCTGACTCCCGCGACCCTTTGGTGCTGCAGGTCTCCTCCAGTCGCAGTTCCGGTTGAAATCTCAGTCCCTCCAGTGACGCCAACTGTTCCCGTCACCCCACCACCAAGACCTCCCGCGCCTCCGGCGGCTGAAGCGGCTCCACCAGAAACTCCGGAAAGAGAAGCTCCTCCTGCGAGAAGATCCTGTATGCTAGCGTCCCCTCCTCCCAGGCCCATGGGCCCCGTAGATGGTCCGGATCCTACTCCCAAAACCCTCAATCCTCTCGCCACTCTCGAGGTCTGCCCTCCTTGTCCGACAGATCCTCCCGCGCCGCTGCCGCTGCCCGAGCCGCTTCCTGACCCAGAGCCAGAACCTGAGCCGTCGCCCTCACCAGTGCCCTCCCCTCCGGTTGTAACTCCCAGAGTGCCCCTTCTGAGGCTCTCGATGTCTTCGGACATGGAGACGTCGAGCAAGTCGCTTTCTTCGAGCCTTTTTAGAGTCTCTTCGGCTGTGGCAATATCAATATTCATGGCTTGAACTTTGACAGTGTAGGCGTAAACCATCCATAGCAACCAAAATAAAACTACCGTGAAATCAAATATCACGAATTGCCGTCTGTCCTTTTCATCCTCTCCAACTGTAACCCTGTCATGCGGCCTGTTGTTAAACCTTCCCCACTTAGGTTTACCCGGCTCTTTTTCTATTTGTTGTTGTTTTTCTTCAGGCGGCGGAGGTGCCGCAAGTTCTTTTTGAACTTCTTTCGGGATTATTTCTTCTCTGACTCCGAGTCGGACAATGAAACTGTTTTTGTATTTAAGGTCCGCCCTGTCTCCCTGTGCGATGCTGAATTTTTTCTCTATTGTCCCGTCTTTGGCGAAAGTGTCTTCGTCGATTCTTATTCTTTCTCCGTTTTTATTTAAAACACCGATGAAACCCGGAGTTAAAGTTAGAAAGAATCCGCTCCCTGAATTTGAAAAAAGCCTTAATTCCCTTTCAAATGAAGCATCTTTTATCGCGGAGCGCGCTGTATTTCCGACGAGAAACACTTGATTTCTTTTGACTATATACTTTTTTAGACTCCCGCTCTTTATTACTTCTACCCAACCTAAGGAGGGAGCGGGGATATTCTCGGAAGTTTTTTTCTCGGAAGGTTTTGAGAAAGATTGAAATCCGTAACCTATTACCGTGGTTCCGACCTGAATTCTACCTCTGCTCGTCGGCTGCAGAGGAAGAATAACTTGATCGCCTTCTTTTCGGACTTTGGTTCTGAGAGCCAAATCTTTCACTGAAATTTCTTCTTCACCGATTTTCACCCAACCCCTGAAAACCTCCGGTTTGATGCACAACTCGTAAGAGTTGCTCAAACTGTTATAGGAAAAAAGAGTGTGCTTTTTTTCAAGGCCTTGTATGTCTTCTTGAAAAACTATCTCACAATCATCGCTCTTGCCTATGGTCACGAGATCTTTCTCGACGACGAAATGTCTCCGCTTGCCTTGCTGCTGAACAACTATTGCAAGTCTGATCTCTTCCATACCGCCCCCTTTTTAACCTTCAGAATTTAGGCGCTAAAACCATGACAGAAACTTTTTTGTAGCCTGCCATTGTGCACGTATTGACAATTTGAGTGATTAAATTATAACTGACAAGGCTGTCCGCCTGAATTATGACCCTAACGGAATCAGGGTCAATCTGGTTTATTTCAGCGGTCTGAATTGCTATTTCGTAAGTCTCTCTCAATTTGTCCAGTAGTAAAGGGATAAAAGTATCTGTTTTTACCGGCATCCCTTGGGCTGACTGTATTATTGAAGTCTGGTCTAGAGTTATCGAATAGCTGTTTGCCGTCACGACGTTGATTCCGACCATGGGTTTTTCGTCGAGCTCCTCTTCTGTGATAATGGACGGAAGGTTGACATCCATAGGCGGAGGGCTTTGATTCGGATCGGTGGAGAAATTCAGAAGAAGAAAGATCAGGATAATCGTGAACATATCTATAAGCGATGTCAATTGAAGAACAGGAGTTTCTCTTTGAGCTTTAGGTCCTTTTGAAGCGTTTGATGATTTCAAATTCGATATTGATTTTCTGAACATCATCTTTCTTTTTGTCGGGGGTTTCGGGAACCATTTAAAAGTTTTCTCTTTGTTGTCTTGACCGTCTTGATTCATGCTTTTCTCCATTTTAAGAACCCGAAGGCCACCAAGGCGGAGGTTGAAGGTAGTTGTTTTGAAATCCTCTTTTCTGGGATATCTTCATAAAACTCACCAAATCGTTTAAATTGACTCTTTCCCCGCTCACTGCGTCTCCTATGCTGTCAACCGAAATCAGGATAAAAAGATTCAGTCTGCTCACGACACTGTCCATGATCGCCTGATCTCCGGGGTTGTTTTTCAAAACAGTTTTAATCTCTCTCCAGTTAGGAGCTATGAACTGTTCCGGGGTAGTGTCGAGAAAAACTTTTACTTCCTTCTTTGCCTCGATGAAAAGGGAATCCAATTTCATACCTACAGCGCTTTCAGCTTGTGTCCACCCTTCAAAAAAATGGGTCTTTTCAATTAGAGTGTCAACGGCGATCGATTCTCCTCCGACGTATCTGTAACGGGACACTTCGCAAACAATTCTGTTGTCTTTGGTCCTCGCGAGAATGGTAGTCATAAAATAGGTTGGAGGAGGAAGATAGTTCTCGCCTGTGACGGCTCCAAGCCCAGCGAGTTCGAGATTGAGAATCGACGTTTGGACAATCTGAAAACTAGTCAGAAGAGCAGGTATGAGAATCATGAAAAGGTTTAAAATCGTCGTGACATCAACACCTCTTTGATGACGAGTTTTGCGGCTCGCCCTGGAAACTGCGAAAGACATCTATCAGTCCTTTTTTATATCCTGCAACATATTCATTATTCTCACGGAGTATTCATCAATGTCGTCGACTATTCCATCCGCTTTTGACTGTAAAAAAGAATGGATCAGCATCAATGGAATGGCGACTGTCAAGCCGAAAAACGTGGTGTTCAGAGCGACGGAAATACCTTGAATAAGTTCGAGAGTTCTCGTAGAAGCACTTGCCGTCAACAACGCGCCGAATGATTTTAAAAGTCCGGCTATCGTTCCCAAAAGCCCCAAAAGGGTCGCCACTTGAGCGAGAACAGGAAGGTAGTTCAGCCTTCTGTTGATCCTGGGGATTTCCGCGAGACCGACTTCATCGACCGCGTTTTGCATTTCTCTGATATCGCCTTTGTAATTTCTCAATCCGGCTCCGATAATTTTTGAAAGAGGTTTGCCCATTGAATCGCAGTACCTTATCGCTCCGTTGTAATCTCCGTCCCTGAGTTTCTTTGTCACGTTACGTAAAAAATTATCGGCGTTAATACTCGATTTGAAAAGAAATATTATTCTTTCGACTATCAGTCCGAGCGCGACTAATGCCACAAGAGAAATAAAGTGCATAGCCCATCCGCCATTCTTATAAAATTGGATGAAAGCCATTAAACCGACCTCCTTTAAATTAAATTACCTGCCAGACAAATAAAATATTCCGGAAGTTATAAGAAAAGTTCCTCCGGCGATTAAGAAATAGGTGCTCGATTGCTCTTTCGAACTAAGAAGATAAACACCTGCTGCTGTCCCAGCCCCTCCCAGCAAAAGAAATGTTTTTGAATATGGTCTCGACACTCGGTGCCTGCCAAGCATTCCGAGTTCTGTCCTCGCCAAGAACACCTGGTCAAGAATCTCTCGGGAAAAACTCTGAGATATAATGAAATTCGAAAAGTCAATTTTTGCCGTCGCGGCTATATTTATTACAAGAGGTTCCCTAGCCGTACCCTTTATCTCAATTTCTTCGATCTGAAGAATGCTCGATGGTAGCTCCTGAGAAAAAATTGTGGCTGAGAACAAAAAAACAAGAGAAATAAACGACATCGCTTTCATGCTTTAACTCTAAATTTCATCCTCATTGAGGTGTTGAATCCTGCAGAACATTCTCATGTTCGACTTCGTTAATATTATCATACAGTTCTTCGGGAAACAAATCCGGTCTGAAATTTTTCAGATTTTCCAGTGCTTCCAAAGTCTGCCTATACCAGACATTGTCTATCAGACCATTGCCCTCAGCCGTGACTTTAGCGGCATTGTAAAATTGAGCGGAAGCGTCTTCATAGGGCAGAGCCTGCTGTTCGAGTTGTTCTTGAAAATAAATCTGTTCTTCTTCTGTCCAAGCAGGATCGTACTCCGCCTCTCTGAATGCTCTCGCGTAGTCCTCGTTGCACTGACCGAGAAGGTATAGCGAAGCAATAGTTGATAGTCCGACTTTAAGGCTGGCTATCCTCGTCAGATAATCGGCGATTATTTTCATATCGGTATCGTATGGAGGAAAAGAGTTATCTATAGGCCAGTAAAGCTGGGTTCCTTTAACTTTTTCGAAATCGTATTGGACGACATCTACCATATCCATCTCTATCTCGTAAGGAGTAATTCCTGCGGCAGCTCCTCCTTCAAGATAATCCTTTAATACCCTTCTCCTCACATTGTCCGCGTCCGATTGGAGTCCGAGGCTGTCCAAAGACATCGCCTGCCTGTGTAGTGCTTGATAGTGGATCTCTTCGGAAAAAGAAGTTCCCTCGGCAATTCTTCCGAATGCGATTTGGGCATCAGCAAAATTTTTAGCTCCGAAAAATGCCTTGCCTGTCCAAAAAACTGCTTCTCTTGTCCCTTCCGAAGCCGGATACTTCGCGATAAATGATTCCAAAGCCATCGCCGCTTCATTCCAGAGGCTTCTGCTTTCGGTGCCCGAGCTGTCGGCTCTCTCCGCGCGGGATATCGCTATGTTCGATACATTCATGTAAGCAGAATACAGAAGGCTGTCTTCGAGATAATCATAATTTCTTATGTAGGAATTGAAAACCTGGACAGCTCTCGTTTCGTTTCCGGCGTTGAAAAATATAACGCCGGCGTTGAATAGAGCTTTTCTGCCTTCTTCACGGTCGGAGTATTTTGAGTGGACTTCTAAAAAAGACACGGCTTTCATAGTGTCTGTTTCGGTGGTGTTTGATGCCGATTGAAAAGCTATTATTGCCGCCTGCCTCATCAGAGTGGTATCGCTTGATTGGGAAGCGGCTTTCAAAAACCAGGTTTCAGATGAAGACAAATCTCCAAGGTTGTAATAGGTCTGAGCGACCATAGCCGAAGCTGAAGCCGAGGCTTCAGACGTCGGAAAATCTTCTACGACTTTTTTGTACCAATACATCGCTTCTTCGTATCTTTGGGCTTCGTATAAAATTTTCCCTATCGACATCGAAATGTTGACAGGGTCAGAAACTTCTGTCCCTGGCTTATTGTCCCATATTTCCATGTATCTTGTCGCGGCGGCGATCATGCTGTCCTGCCTCTCCGATGAAGCGCTGTCCTGCGAATACCACTGGTTAATAGAGGTCACCGCTTCGTAAGCCGCCGTCAAAGCCAAAGTGTCGTTTGTCTCATCCAGGGCTACCATAGAGTAACTTTTAGCAGCTTCGAGAAATTTTCCCATTTCATAATTTGCTTCGGCATAGGCAAATCGAAGCCCGTAAACCTCGGGATCTTCAGGATACTGTTCCATGAAATTAGCGTACCTCTGCGCCGCCGTAGCCCATTCTTCGTACGTACCCTCCTGAAGGGCTTTTCTGTGGTGTATACCCGCAGTGTACAACATAGCTTCTCTTATCAGGGAATCGGTTGAAGAGATTTGAGACGAGTCTCCGCTGCTGGACAGATTAGTCTGCCAATCAGCACCGTAGTTTTCAACGAGCCTGTCCATTGTTGCGTCCGCAAGAGTCATATCGCCGACTTCCGCGTAGAGAGAAGCGAGGTCCCTTAGAACAAATGGAGCTTTAGGGCTTCTCGGATACATGCTCAGATATGTGTTGTAAGCTTCTATCGCCTTGCTGTAATCAACCTTATCCTTAAAAGTTTCGGCAAGTTTCAGGACAATTTCGTCGCCTTTGGGCATCTCCGAAAGCTCTGTCAAAACCCGCTGCAACCTCACAATACCGTTGGGCAATTCCGAAAAATCAAAACCGAGATACATGACGGCTTCATCGGCGAGCTCTGTTTTGCCCTCTTCCTCGGACATCTCGAGCAAAAACAAAAAATGCGTAATGGAAGCTGGTATTGAATCCGGACTGACTACCCTGTTAAGCCAGCCGATCATGTAAATAGCTTTATCGTAGTTGGGGTCATTCGGGTATTCGAGAACTTTCCTGAAATAATCTATGGCCAAGTCAATTTTACCGAAACCTTCATGACGGAAATTGAAATAGTAAAGCCCCAGCCTGAAACAAGCCGCGGGTACTCTCGAGCTTCCGGGGTATCTCTCGACAAGCTTTCTGTACATTATACTGGCCGAATCCAAATTCCCCTCTTCTTCGAGGATAGAAGCGAGAGCGTAATAAGATTCTATCGCTGAAACTGTGTCTATTCCCTCGTATTTGTTTATGACCTGAAGGTACGCATTTTTCGCCTTATCGTAAACCGGAAAAGGTTCAGACCCTGTAAAACCCCTGTCAATCCATTCGTCAATTTTATTTTCATACTCGTTTTTGGCTCTGATCCTGTATATCTCAGCAAGTCTCAGCGCGGCATCAGCTCCAAAAGGATTGTTAGGATATAGACCGATTAAGTTTTCCAAATATAGAACCGTTGCGTCCATATACTCTTCTTGAAGGTCTTCAAGTTCAGCTCTCTCACTCTCCAGTCGCAACAATTCTGACTCTGGATCGAGCCTTCCCGGGCCGCATGAAAACAAGATCAAAACCGAAACAAAAATTAAGGGCGAAAAAATCTGTTTCGAATTCATCTTAAAACTTCCTCAAAGCGAATCCTGGAGTTGTGTCTGAAGGGTTTGAATTCTCGATTTGATCTCAGACAGACGGTATTCTACGTCTTTGTACATCATGAAAAAAGTTACACCCGCGCCATACTGTGCCTGAATAAGCCAGTTTGTCGTCTCTGTAATGCCTTTTAAGCCTATTTGATTTTCAATATCCGCAAGCGTCATTGAGATGCCCGTCAATTTGAACCTGATGCTGTCGAGCGCTCCGGAATATGTAACAGGGAGCTTGGTCTCGAGATAGTCAAGGTCCATAAGCAACAAGTCTGTTTTCGCTCTCTCCTCCTGAACCATCAGTGTTATATTTCTCTTGAGGGCTTCCAAATCGGCTTTTTCGGAGGGGTTTATCTGAAAACCGATTGAATGAAGGACATCCTGCTGAAATCTTAGATTTGATTTTATACGTTCCAAACTGTCGGCGATATCGTTTCTGCCCCTCACTCTCGAAAGAGCTATCAAATTCTCAAGACTGTTTTCCAGATTTCTGGTGGCCTGAACGTCTTCGATCACTTCAGATGAAAGAGCGTTTTCGTAGGCCGCGGCCAAAACGTTTTCATAGTCGTAATCGCTGGAGTAGCTTTTAAGAATGTCGGAATATATGTCGAAAGTTTTTTCGTAGGACTCCATCTGGATTAAAATTGCTGCTTTTGCGAGCTTAACGTCCGTCGTCATCCTTCCAATGTCTTCTCGTCTTTCAAGGTCCTCTATTATTTCCATCGCTTCTTCGAGCAGACCAACTTTTATGTATATCCATGCGATTCCGAAATCAGCAGCGTTAGGATCCGCCCCTTTTTTCTTTGCAAGTTCATAAAATTCAAAAGAGGTCTGCAGCTCGCCTATTTCATAGTGAAGCTGGGCAAGGCTCATCAGAGCTCTCGCCTTCCATCCATCGGGTATGTATCCTGAATAGATACCGAAAGCCATTTCGTTGAGTTTTTCTTTAGCCAGGGATATCCCTTCCTCGTTCTTGTTTTCTTGAAAATAGGAAATGGCGTTAATGTAAAGCGCGAAAGGAAACTGCGGTGATGAATAGGAAATCATCGAACAATATTCTCTGGTTTTTTGAAATTCAGCCCTGGAAAAATAGCAAAGGCCGAGTATCAGGTACACATTGTCGGAAAATTCGCTTCCGGGATAAATCTCAAGGAATTCGCTCGATTTTTCTATGCTCTCATCGTAGCTGGACTGTTGGTATGAAATTACACAATACATATACATGGCTCTTCTTTTCAGGCTGTCGGGGGACATAAAATGCTTGTATATGTTCTGGTAGGTGATCTTAGCCCAACCCAAGGCGCCCATGAGGTAAAGAGAATCGGCAGCTCTTATGGGAGGAGGTGTTTCAACAGCTTCCCTCAAGTTCTCTACCTCTTTGTAAAGTTCCTCGAGAACCTGCCTTTCGTATGATATTTCCCTTTTTACCGAATCAGTTACTTGATAGATTTCATCAGTAGAGAGTTCAGTCGTCGGTTCTTGCGACAACAGAATTATAACAAAAATAAGAGAGAGCATCCCGGCTCCTCGTCACTGACTTTCTTCGAGAATTCTGCGGAGTCTTTCTAGTTCCCTTTCAGCTTCTTCTCTTTGCCGTCTTATTTCTTCAAGTTCTCTCTGGTAATTGCTCATGATTTCGAGTTCCCTCTGTCTTCTCACTGAAAGAGCCCTGCTTCCAAAGAAAGGTCCGAAATTGAGCTGTACCCCCATGACGATTTTTTGTTGTTCTGTCGGACAATTCCTCGCCACATAATTCACCCCGAAAGTCTGTTCAATTTCAAGCCAGCCTATCAAAAATTCGATATTGTCGTTTGCTCTGTACATAGACGCGAAGTTCCAATCTTTACCGTCCATGTCGCTTATAAACTTGAAATTTTTAATAGGCCTGTACTCAATGCTGGCGAAAATTCCTCTCAACGGTTCAGATCTGGGTCTTTCCCCCAAAAATCTTCCGCTGCCCAAACCAAAAGAGAGTATGACAGGAATGCTTGGAAAATAGTAGGTCAAGTCCTTGGTGAAAACCCCATAAAAAGAAAAGTTCTGGTTGTGATCGTAATAGTCCAGCGAATGTCTCCCAAATTCCGACATTTTTTCATAAGGAGAAATATTCTGAATACCGAGGGCAAAAGCCGGATACCTTTCAGTCTCCCTTAAAACTCGGACTTTAGCGAAAGCTGACCAGACATCCGTACCGAGATATCCTCCACCGACTTCAACCCAGTCGTAAAGTCCCACTGAGAGGTTTGCGCCGAAAACATATTGGGAAAATGTTTCATAACTTGCTCCGTAACGTATGAAGTCCTGGCTGTAAACGGTAAAAACAGAAGTAATCTGAACGCTTGAATGCGGCATCAAATAAGCATTTGGGGCATCAATATAATTACCCTGCAAAAATGGAGTGCAGTACAAAGATAAGCTGTATGTAAAAAAAACTGTCGCCAAAAAAAGCGTTCTCTTCATAACATTCCTCCGAATCTTATGACTGAATTAGATCCCGATTCTCCAACATTCAAATAATACTACCGCAAGCCGTAAAAATCAAATAATACAATGCTTGACATCCCATAAAAACGAAATAAAAAAACGATGGTTGTGCCTTAAAAAACTATTCTTCTCGCTTTGACAAAACGCGTTGAATAACTCTCTCTCTCCAAAGAACTGATAATAACCCCTCTGTTCCTGTAAGAAGAAGAGTGAATGAAGCGGCCAGATCCGAGATATATTCCAGCGTGTTTCGGGTCTTCGAAAATTAAAATATCCCCAGGCATCAAAGAGTCTTTCGGTGCTTCTATACCTGCGCTCTCCATATCGGTGACGGTTCTTGGCAAATCGATTCCGTTGTCAGCGTAGACTCTGTATACGAGTCCGCTGCAGTCAAAACCTCCTTCGCCTGTGGCTCCGTAGACGTAGGGTGACCCAAGGTATGATATGGCGCTGTTTAAAATAGATTGTATTAATTCGGTTTTGGCGGTATTCAAGACATTGTACACGTTGCCAGTTTCTGTCGCAGTATCAATTTGCTCCACAGCCCCCATTGAAGGTGCAGGGAACACAATCGACATATCGATTACTATCGGTCGGGGCATCTTTTCCTCTGGAGGGACGATAATGTTCAAATTCACGGGTGGCCTGCTTTGTCCGGAATTGTTGTTCTGTGAAGGTGGCGGATACCTGCCGGGTATCGCCAAGCGCTGTCCTTCTCTTATTAAATCCGAAGAAAGGCCGTTAGCTCTTTTTATTGCCTCCACTGTCGTCTCGAATCTGCGAGCCAAACCAGAGAGAGTCTCGCCGCTTTTGACGACATATAAATCCCCAGTCCCCGAAGAGTTAGAAGGAATCGACAATCTCTGACCCTCGACTATCATGTCCGAACTCAAGTTGTTGGCATCCTTTATGCGCGAAACTGAAACTCCATACATTCTCGAAATAGAAGTCAAGGTTTCTCCAAGTTTGACAGTGTGGGTCAAACCAGTCAACACCTGGGTAATAACCGACGAAAAAAACGCAAACATTAATAGTGCTTTAAGTATGCTTTTCAAAATAACCCTCCATTTTTTTTTCTTCAGATCCGAGAGCAAGCATCAGTTTTATTCTCGCCTTGTTAGCCCTTAAATTTCCCGCGAAAAAACAACCTAATCCGGCAAGATGCTTGCCTCCTCCATCATACCCGTAAGTCGGCGCGACTCTGCCGTTTTGAACCTTTGTGGAAACTACCACCGGAATACCTTTAAAGATAGCTTGGGAGATGCCTTCGATCATGGACGGCGGGACATTCCCTCTTCCCAAAGCCTCCAAAACTATTCCCCTTGCCCCTGAATTCACGGACTCTTTAATGAATCTTCCGTCAGATCCCGAGTAAGTAGGTATGATATCCACGGGGATGACAGGCCCTTTTGTCGGGATATATTCTCTGTCAGTCGTCCGGGAAAAAAATATGACTTTTTCGTCTATAGTACCCATCAATCCATGTTCGGGGGAAGTAAAAGCAGCTAAATTTGACGTTGAAACTTTTACCACATCCCTTGGAGAAAAAATACTGTTGTTGATTACAACCATAACGCCTCTTTTACGAGAAGAATGGTTTAAAACAACTTTCACCGAATCAAATATGTTTCTCGGTCCATCTATTCCCAAATCCGGAGCCGCTCTCATGGCTGCTGTCAAAACGACTGGAACATCCCCTTCGTAGGTCAATGATAGAAAGAAAGCGGTTTCTTCCAGAGTGTCGGTTCCGTGAGTTATGATTATGCCATCACAATTGAGGGCGAGAGATTTTATTCTGTTGGATATTCTCATCATGTCTTCAGGAGTTATCCAGGGGCTTGGGACATTTGAAAATTCGTCGAATTCGAGTTTGAAATCATCTTGTGGCAGATCAAATCCTTTGAAAACATCTTCTCCGAAAAAAGAAGGGACAATTCCGCGGTCTGCTTCTTTTTTCATCTGAATAGTGCCGCCCGTCGCCACAATGAAAATTTTTTTCATCTTCTCATTTCAATTTCGTCGAGGAAGTGCTCCTGGGTAAAATCAAAAATGAATTGAAATATCTCTTCAAGGTTCACCAAGTTGTATTCGGGGACAGCGAACCATTTTGGATTTTCAAAAGGCAATCCGGCCGCTCTCTGCCCTACGGGAGAAACTATTGTGCAGGGAATTTGAGATCGATAACTGTTGAATCTTCTCGCAATTTCTATACCGTCATTTCTGGATTCCTCGTCTGTGGGATCTATAAAAACGACAAGGGCATTAGCCTGCTCGAGAAATACTTGCCAAAGCAGGTTAAATTTCCTTTTCCCGCTGCTGACCACGATATCTATTGAAAAATCCTTCATGACGTCCAACTTTGCAAAACTTGAAATCGCACTGTCCTTTTTGGAAACTGGGAGGTCCCTGCCAATGTATTTGAGAATGTTTTCGATAAAAAAATCGAGCATTTCTTTCCTGCCGTCTTTCCACAGGTCGATAACCAAAATCTCAAATATCCTTTTTTCTCCGAGAGCGATTTTTTTGGAAAGATCCTCCATCTTTTTCAGCACTTTGGATTCTTGGGTAGTCTCAACTTGCAAAAGAGCTTGCGTGAGTTCTTTGACAGCGGTGTTGTCTCTAGCTTCTTCGTCCATCAGCCTGATGCCTTCAAGGAGAAGGTGCGACAAATTTTCTCTTATTGTCTTTTCTGTCGGCAGCTTATCAGGAGAATAGACAAAAGTTCCTTCCTGCCATCCTATTATATGGTATATTGCGTTACTTCCCCTGAGTCTTCCGGATTCAGAATGAACAATTATTCCTTTTTCAAAAAATACCGATGCGTTCTTTTCAGAGCTTCTTAATTCTAAAGAACCGGTTTTGGCTCCCATTTCCATAAATTGTAAAAGATCTACAACCGGAAAACTCTCGATTTTCCCACCAAAACCATCAATGCTGTTGAGCATGAATTCGCTGTCGTATCTCTGAGAGCAAAGGTTTTCGACTATTGAGAGCAGTTCCTGTTCGTTTGTGGGTTTGGAAAGGCAAACATCGGCTCCTAATTTGTAACCTTCAATTCTCTCGGCGGGGTTAGTCGTCGCGGTCAGCAAAACAATGGGTATAGATCTTCTTTTCTGCTCCGCCCTCAACCTTTTACAAATATTTCTTCCTTTTGTTCCGGGCATTTGATCATCCAGGATGGCGGCGTGAAAATCCTCTTTGAGCAGTCTTGTTAAAGCCTCAGATCCGTTTTCTTCTCTTATTATTTCATATTTCCTGTTGTCGAATACATCACTCATAACTTTCATCAAATGAGGGTCGTCTTCGGCAATTATAATTCTGATTTTGCTTTGCATATTGTTTTCTATCATAATGACTATAAATAATCAATCCAGTTTGCTTGAACTTACCGCGAGAAAAACATCTCTACAGTATTTTACTCCTCTTTGCGACGAACCTTAAGAGCAAATCTCCGATATCCGTGTCAGTTCTCGCATCAATAAAGAAAATGCTGTTTTTCCTTGTCTCTTCAAACAAAAAGTCCTCAAAGCCCTTCATTCTGTCATCGTAACTTTTCTTGGTCTTTGAATGTTCAGTGTTTACTCTTTTTAGTTTATTTTCTGGGTCCAAAAAGGTTAGATCTTCTTTAAATCCATATCTTATCTCCTTTGGATCTCTCACCCAGAAAACTACTACTTCGTTTTTCTTGTATCTTAAACCCTTTAGGGGTTTCATGAATTCCCTGCTCTCGCCGAGAAGATCGGATACTATGATTATCATACTTCTTTTTTTTATCCTCTCCCCTAATTCAAAAAGTGTTTTGTGAACGCTTGTTTCACCCGAAAATTCCGTCCTTTCAATAATTCCGAAAAGCCTTCTCACATGGAGACCCGTCGCGCCAGGCAAAACAATTTTATCAATTTTGTCTGTAAACGAAACGAAACCCACCATGTCTCTCTGTCTTGTCAGAAGGTATATGATAGAAGCACACAAAATTTTTGCGTATTCCGATTTTTGAATCCAGTTGCTGCCATAATCCATCGATGCTGAAGCATCCAAAACAACATAAGCTTGCAGGTTTGTTCTATCTTCAAACTCTTTGATAACTGTTTTATCCCTTCTGCAAGTCGCTCTCCAGTCTATTCTTTTGGCATCGTCGCCCTGGCAATATTTTCTGTGCTGGGAAAATTCAACTGAAAATCCCTTGTAACTGCTTCTGTGCAATCCGCTGAAAAGGCCTTCTACGACCATTTTCGCGACGATATTCAAAGAAGTCTCCTTGAGAAGGTATTCAGGAATTCCCAGATGGTTGGTTGTTACTTTTTTTTCCATTGGATAATAACACAACAATTGAAAATATCCAGTATTATGATATTATTTCTGGATGCTTGCAATTAAAAATCTCAAAAAATTATACGGAAAAACTCTCGCTTTGGACGGAATAGATCTTGAAATTCCTGAAGGCAATATTTTCGCTTTTATAGGACCCAACGGAGCAGGCAAGACGACGACAATTAAAATTCTGGCGACTCTTTTACTGCCGAGCGCCGGTGAAATCCACGTAAAGGGTATCGACCTCTTGAGAGAACCCAACAAAATAAAAAAAATAATCGGTTACATCCCCGACACGCCGTTTCTCTACGATAAATTGTCGGGTAGAGAATTTTTGCAATTTGTAGCGTCTCTTTTCTCGGTCGAAAGAAAAACTTTTAATATAAAATTCTCCGAATTAGACGAATACCTTTCTTTTGGAGAATGGATTGACGATCTTGTTGAAAGCTATTCTCATGGAATGAAACAGCGCGTGGCGATAGCATCTTCTTTGATACACGACCCTTATCTTCTTCTGATAGACGAACCAATGGTCGGACTAGATCCTCTTTCTGCAAAAAAAGTCAAAGACCTTTTTAAAGAATACGCTTCAAGAGGGAACATAATATTTCTTTCGACCCATACTCTCTCTCTGGCCGAAGACATAGCCGATATCGTGGGAGTGATCAACAAAGGCAGACTGATTCGCAAAGGATTTACTGAAGATTTAAAATCCAAAAAAGAATCGAATCTAGAAGAAATATTTCTAAAAATGATTGCCGAACAGACATGAGAAAACTACTGCTGTTAAAGCTCAAAATACTCAAAAGAGATACTTTGAGCTTTTCACTGCAGAATGCAATCAAACTATCGTCTTTTTTACTGGTCACAACGATATTCTATTTCGGCATATATTCACTTCTAGTGAAAATTTTCAGTTTTCTGTACGTCGAAGAGTATATCGGACCTGTTATCATCACAAGGCTGATAGCAATGACTTTTTCTTCTTTTTTCTTTTTTCTCATCATAAGCAACATTATAACTTCAATACCCACTTTTTTCAGAAACCCAGAGGTTGAATACCTTTTCACTTTGCCACTGGATCAAAAAAAAATATTTTTTTCTCGACTGGTGGAAAACATTATCTACGCTTCCTGGGCGAGTTTGATCATAGACATACCCATGATAACGGCGTACGGAACAATATACCAGGGATCAGTTAAATACTACTTTACGTCAATCGCGTCCCTTTTGTTTTTCCTTTTGACGACTTCTTCGCTGGGAATATTCATTATATTCTCAGTTTTACCGGCTTTTTTAAGTTTTTCAAGACTGAGGATCACATTTTGGATTTTGGCAGTTTTTTCCTTTATGGTGATGGTATATCTGTCTTTCAAATTCAACGTCCTCTTCAAAGTTCCAAACATAACCACAATGCAGGAAGTTCTTGATTATATAAAATCATTGGAACTTCCCGCTTTCCGTTTTTTGCCGTCAGAGTTCTTTGCCGAAGCCATGAAAACCGCTGTGAAACCCGGCTTTTCTTTTCTGAAACCGCTTTTGGCAATGTTGGCTTACTGCGCGGGAGGATTTCTTTTGCTTGGGGCGTCCTCGTTACGATATAGAAAACTTTTTTTGACCACACCAGCGGTTTTGAACAATTCCCAAAAAAGAAAAAAAAACTTTCCAATCATAAAAGGAAAGTTCTTCCGCACCGCGAGGATTCTCACTTTGAAAGACATGATTGTTTTTTTAAGAGAACCCACTCAATGGGGGCAAAGCCTTATACTGTTTCTTCTTCTCGCCATATATCTTTTGGGAATCATCAACTCTTCCTTCAACGTCAGGCATCCTGTTTTTATGACTTTTATATCTTTCGCGAACATTGCCTTCGTCTCGTACCTCATGGTCACAATTTCGGTGAGATTCACCTACCCGGCGATCAGCCTCGAAGGAAATTCATTCTGGTTGATGAGGACATACACCGATTTAAAAACATTCATAGCTACCAAGTTCATGATAAATTTAATCCCTGTTTTGTTGGTAGGGCTTTTTCTTGTCTCAATCGGAAATTTTTTCCTCCACACGGGTTTTTTGATTGCCTATATAGGAATCATAAACATTTTTCTTTTTTCCTGGGGGATCACCGGCATAAACATAGGAATAGGAGGGTTGGTTCCTAATTTTAAAGAGAAGAATCCGTCCAGGCTTTCCGCCGGAGCCGGAGGAATTATCTCCGCGGTGATAAGTCTTTTTTATCTCGTTTTTTCTCTTCTGATTATGAACCAATGGGCTTACGATTATTTCCGAAAAACATTTTTTTTCGGAGGAGAAGTGAATTTCAAATTGCTCGCCCTTTGTCAATTGACTGTAGCTCTGCTGACCTTTCTATTCGCCTTTCCGTTCCCCGTGCTAGCCCTGAAATCTTTGAAAAAGACGAATTTGTGAAAAATATTTGTTATGTGCCTTCAGATGAATTTTGGGGCGAACTTGTAGAAAAAAAAAGCAGGTTCATTTCCTCTCTCGCGCCCGTAAAGTCTATTGAAGACTGTAAAAAAATAATAGCTTCACGCAGATCTCGCTTTAAAAACGCCAAACATCATCCGTGGGCTTATATTTTAGAAGGGCAGAAAAAGTATTCCGACGACGGTGAACCGACAGGGACTTCAGGAAGACCAATATTGGCATGCCTTGAAAGGGAGTCCATATGCGGCGCTATAATAGTCGTCAGCAGAATTTTCGGCGGCATAAAACTTGGGGCATCGGGTCTTACAAGAGCTTACATCAAAGCCGCGAAACTGTCTCTTGAAGCGGCGTTATTCAAAAAACTCGTTGAAATGGCAGACATTGAAGTGACATGCGAATACGGTACGTATGAAAGTTTTAAAACAGCCTTAAAATCTCTGAAAATTTTTTACCTTGATGAGAGTTTTACCGAAAAGGTTTTGATCCATTTCTCTATAGAAAAAAAAGACGAAGGATGCCTGGAGGAAATCATCCTGAAATTCGATTCTGTATTCTGTTTGAAAATCGGGGAGAGGAAAACCTATATCGATGATTTTAGTAGAATACCGTCATCTATTTGAAATACTCAGACAGAGGTCCTTTCTCAACGTCGATATCAGCGGATTTTGAAAATTTTTTCTTTTCCGGAATAAAATAGATACCGTTGGCAAAACAGTATACCTTTTCCTGTGTATCTTCAATCGAAGCTTCACAGAATATCGACCTCCTTTTCACCTCCAGAACTTTCCCCCGTGCCTTATATTCTCTGTCAAGCTTCAGAGGAAGCCTGTATTTGATTTCCAGGGACATCGTAACTGTCATGATTTGAGTTTTTGCAAAACAAGCCCAGAACATAATCTCGTCAAGAACTGTTCCAGCTATTCCTCCGTGTAGCATTCCGGGAAAACCCTCGAACTGTCGTTTGGTTTTGAATGATGTCGTCACTTCGTCTTTTCCTTCAAAGAATTCGAGTTGCAGACCATGCTCATTGTGAGGAGAACACGCGAAGCAATAATAATTGTTTAAGCTTAAAAATGGATTCTTTACTTTTCCCATATATCAAATAATAATAAATGATAATGAAAGTATTGTCAAAAAATGTCATAGTGTCAGTTTTAGTTCTTTCCGGTTGTGTGGCTTATTCTTTTCATGGAGGATCTTTCCCCCAGAAAGCCGAAACAATTTCTATTCCGGTCGCCGATAATTCTTCCGGAATGTACGGTCTGGAACAAGACTTCACCCAAAACGTCAGAAATACATTCATAAAAGACGCGAGGTTGCGCCTGTCTGATTCCAAGGATACCGATCTAACTCTTTTGTTGAGAGTGACTGCATATTCCAACGAAGTGTTTTCGTACACTTCGGACGAGCAAATTGAACAGTACCAAGTTTCCATATCGGTCATCGTGACATACATAAACAACATTGAGAATGACACGATATGGAAGGACAAAGTAATTATTGCTCAGGGCATTTATTCAGCTTATAATCAGACTGAAGATGACGGTAGGAATTTGGCTTACGATGATTTTTCGAAAAACCTTGTTTCTTTGATGACAGAAAACTGGTAAACTTCGCGGAATGTTTTGATGCAAAGGAGTCAAAATGAGAGAAACAACAAAGACTAAAATGGATCTAATCAACGAAGTGGCTGAATCCACTGGTTTTCCAAAAAAAGATACGAGCATTATTGTCAATGCCTTTATAGACGCACTTGTAGGAACGATTGCCAGACACGAAAGAGTTGAGATCAGAGGTTTTGGAGTATTCAAAGTTAAAAGCAGAAAAGGGAGAAGCGCGATCAATCCCAGAACAAAACAGATGATGAATATCCCCGACCACTCAGCCCCTACTTTCAAACCCGCGAGATTTATAAAGGAATCTGTTAAAAAAGATCAATAGGAGGAACCTTGCCCTGCGGAAGAAAAAGAAAATTGCAGAAAATCCGTACTCATAAACTCAAGAAAAAACGTAGACTGAACAGACACAAAAAGAAAATCAGATAAAAAATAGCTGAAAAGATTCGTGCCCGTGGCTCAATCGGATAGAGCAGCGGATTCCGGATCCGCAGGTTGAAGGTTCAAGTCCTTTCGGGCACGCATTGATATGCGCCAGAAAACTTGCGGTCTCAGAGTTGACATAGACACTAAAAGAGGAAACTGTTCGGGTGTTCCGGCAATACTTAGAATACTCGCACAAAGGGACGTAAAAGCTTCTTTTTTTATAACCACCGGACCGGATGATTTCATTTTCAGCTTAAATAGAATTTACAGAGAAAAAGGATTTCTATCGAAATTATTCTCCTTGAGGGAATCTTATTTCCATCTGGTTTCCACGGATTTGTTTTGCAACAGAAAAAAAACTATTGAGCTGATATTGTCCGAAGGACATGAAGTTGGGGTTCACGGATATTCACATTTTAAATGGATAGCTCTTTTCCGGCCCGAGCTTTCGGAATTATTTTTTGAATACTTAAAAAAAAGCATGCAGGAATTTTTCAAATTCGCAGATTATTATCCTTCATTTTCAGGAGCTCCTGGCTGGAAGACTTCCGAAGGTTTGCTGCTTTTGCAGGATTCAATCAATTTCGATTGGGCTAGCGACGTGAGGTCCAGATCACCTTTCACTCCGGTTTCTTACAGAGCAAACAGCATCAAGACAATTCAGATACCCGTCACCCTACCGACGCTCGATGAAATCCTGATCTCAAAAAATCCACTCAAAGAAGTTTTCGACAACGGAGATATTTATTGCGCCCACGCCGAACTCGAAGGCATAAAATACAAATATTTTTTGGAACGAATTCTAGACAAGAACAAAGAAAAGGGAGTAATTTTCAAGCCTTTGAGTTATTTCAAGAAAAGAGGATCAAAAGCATACAGGAAAGTCAAATACGGTTTTTTACCCGGCAGAACAAATCCGGTGGCTCTCGCGTGAAAAGAAAGATTCTTCTTCTCGCGCCGGCGCAAAAACAACTCTACTCTGGAAAAATTCCATATCCGCCTCTTGGACTTTTGTGCCTTTCTTCGGTTTTGGAGAGCAACGGCTTTGAAACAGAACTCGTTCAAGAAGATTTATTTTCAAAAAATAATTTACTGCAGAAACTCAATCAAAAAGACGTGCTGTCCGTATTCGCAACATCAACTACAGCTCTTTTTCCAAGAATACAAAAAATTGCCAGCGAGTTAAAAATAAATCAAGGTCCTCCTGTCATGCTCGGCGGACCTCACGCCACTTCATACGGCAAAGATTCTCTCACAGAAGGCATAGTAGCCGCGGTTCAAGGAGAAGGCGAGACGACTGCAGTAAACCTCGCGTTCAAACTCTATGAAAATTCAGACATATCAGGCTTGAAAGGCGTCGTTACAAGAGAAAAATCGAACCCTTTACCCGATTTCATAAATGATCTGGACACCTTGCCTTTTCCGAATTACGGAAAGGTAAAAGACTGGAAAGTATTCAAACCGCCAGAGTCTAAATCTTCTCCAGCTATCCCGGTCTCCTTCAGCAGAGGGTGCACAGGCAACTGTGTTTTCTGCTCGACCCCGAGCGTATGGGGGAAAAAAGTTAGAAGGATGACAACCGATAGAGCTCTCGAACTGATTGAATACGCCGTTTCAGAATACAAAGCTAAAGAAATTCACATCACCGACGATGATTTTTCGGGTGACAGAGACTGGACAGAAGATTTCCTGTTCATGTTGAGAAAAAAAAAACTTCCGGTTTCTTTTTTTTTCATGAACGGAATCAGACCTTCCAATATCGACAGAGATCTTCTCAGGCAGCTAAAGCACTCGAATTTTCTAAACGCCGGTTACGGAATAGAAACCTCTGACAAAGAAATTTTCAGTAAAATCGGCAAATCTGTCAGCATAAAAAAATACGAAGAGGCGATAAAATTATCCTCTGAAGAGGGTTTGACCACATGGGTTTTCTATATATTCGGACTACCCGGAGAGACGAGAGAGACCGTTGAAAAAGACGTCCTTCACGCGATTTCATCTAAAGCTCATTTCGCAAAATTTTTCATTCTCCAACCATACAAAGGCACAAGGATTCACAGGATTTATTCGAAAATGAAAATAATCGGGAGAGGACCCCAGAAAGGTCTTTACGAAAGCGCTGGTCTTCAACTGCCTGGATTTTCTCCGGGTGAAATGGAAAAAATGCTAAAAAAAGCCTATTTGAAATTTTACTCCAACCCCGCGACGATTTTTAGAATTCTCAAAGTCTCGAGAAATTTCAGCGCGGGTTCATTTTTTTCCGATTTCAAATTTGTCTTGAAAATGATGAGAGGCTAAATGAAGCATGCATTTTTCATCGTTCCTTTGATTGTTTTTGCCCTGTCGTTTTCAGCCTATTATTTTTTTTCATGCCCCGGTCTTTTTTGGGAGGACTCTTCATTGATGGACGCAGTAGCCAGGACGCTCTCAATAACACATTCTCCCGGGCATCCAGCTTATTCTTTGATGTCCAGATTCATTGTGATTCTATTAAACCCATTTGTATCTCAGTCCAGAGCGGTTGTGATCGCGAGCGCCTTCTACTCGTCTTTGTCTCTTTTCTTTTTTTCTTATGCTCTCATCCGCATGGGCAGATCTCTTATTATGAGCGTTATTTCTCCGCTTCTCTTCGGGTTTTCAGCGCCTGTGTTCCATTATTCGACTGTCTCCGAGACATACTGTCTTCTTGTTGCCGGTCTTTCGTTATTCCCTCTCGCCTTCTCGAAAAAAAGGGATTTCGCCCTTTATTCTTACTTCCTCGGTTTTTTGTCGGGTGGGAGCATACTTCTCGCGGTTGTTTACCCCGTTGCAGTGTTGTTCTTTTATTTAAAAGAAAAAAATTTACGTTTTGTATTTTCGACCGCACCGCTTTTCATTCTCGGTCTTTCGGTGTATTTCTTTCTTTTTTTCAGAGGACAAGCTTCTCCTCCAGTAAACTGGGGAGCCCCGGGTAAATTTGGAAATTTTTTGGACATGCTCGCCATGAAAGAATTCCGCGGAGATTTTTTTTCCGGTTTTTTGTCCCAGTCAAATCCGGTGCAATCTCTTTTTCAATTGTTCAAATCAATTGTGCTGAATTATTCGGTAATCGGATCTATTCTTTTCGTTCCCTCCTTCATAGCCCTCTACCGCAAACACGGTCCGTTATCTCTCTGTGTCCCAGTGATTTTTCTCTTTTATCTTGTCTTCTCTCTAAAAGCCGGAAGGGGACCCGATTTTGAAGCTTACACGATACCTCTGTATTTTTTTGCCGCTTTCACAGCGTCTTTTGCGCCCATAGAAGGAAAATATGGAAAACTCTCTCTCGCAATACTTATATCTTCGGTTTTTGTCTCCTTTTTTCTAAACCATCCACATATGCTCAGAAGGCATTCTGAGGGGGCGCGGTTATACGCAGATCATCTCGCTGAGGAGATCCCCCAAAACTCGGTAGTTTTCTGTGAAAACACAAACGAATATTTTCTTCTTTTAGACATGCAGGCTGCTGAGGGCAGAAGAACCGACCTCACTCTTGTGTATCCCGATTTGTTGGATGAACGCTGGTATCAAAGCTCTTTGGGAAAACTATTCTTCTTTCTCAAAAAACCGGAAGATCTTAAAAACTACTGTTTGCAAAATTCCATGCCGCTTGTCTTGATACCTTCTTCAAAAACCAAATCTTTTCCTGCGTATTTCACACCGAAAAATTCGTATTTTCTTTTCAACGGAAATGACACCTTTTCACAAACGGCACAAAGGATTATTTTCGATCCTGAGCCGTATTCCCAAAATCATCAAAGGGTTTTATGGGAAAACCAGATGCACTATTTTTATTCTAATGGAAAAATTTCAGACCTATTGACGGTTCTCGATTCACTGAACGAAAATTTCGATTTTTGGCAATACAGGTTTAACAGAGCACAGGTCAGACTGGACCTCTACAAAACGGAAGTATCCCCGCAACAGAGTCAATTGATTATGGAAGATCTCGAAAATGCCCTCAAGTTGGGAGCGGAAAAAAACATGGTATTTTTCAATTTTTCAAGGGTTTTCGCTTCGCAGGGAAAATTCTCAGAAGCTCTCTCATACGCTTCCAAAATGAATGAATCGCCTGAAAAATCTGAAATCACGGTTCTCATACACCTATCGGCGGGAGACCTCGAAAGCGCGAAAACTGAATTGAGAGAAGCTTTACTGAAATGGCCCGGGGATATAAAGCTGAGAGACCTGAAAATGCTCATCGGAGAATAGAAGACTTGATGATACATCCCGGTGGACTTTCGTTGTATAATCTTTTTGACTTAAAATTCGCTCGATAATGGAAAAAATCAAAAAAATATTGAAATCCTCCTTCAGGTCGCTGAGCAATTTCAATCTTTTCGACCTAAGGCATCCCTGGCTGAAATTCGTGCTTTTAATAACTCTGCTGACGATAACCGGAGTAGGCATTTTATCATATATCATGACTCAAAAACTGATCAGCGACATCAAAAAATCCGAAAAACTTGTAGCTCAAGGCTACGCGTCTTTGATGACTTTTTTCACCACCCAAGTAGCTCAGGATCCCACAAACGAGAAAATATTCCTCGAGGGAAAAAGAATCATCGCTTCAATACCCATCCCTGTCATAATAACTGAACCCAACGGAAAGCCGAGGGCGTGGAGAAACATAGGAATCGATCCCGACGCAGTCACCAGTGAAGAAATCGACACTACAGACTTAGAATCCATGGACAACGTCCATCTGCTGAAAATCGTTGAAGAATACAAAAAAATGGACGAAGTCAACGACCCCATACCTATCTATGTAGAAGTAGGAGAAGTTCGCCTGACAGCGGCTTATCTGCATTACGGCAACCTTCCTTTTTTAAAAACAATTAACCTCCTGCCTCTGGTTCAGACTGTGCTTTTAATCGCTCTTCTGTTCACCCTTCTCATCTCCTTGAGAATAGCCAGAAGTTGGGAGAGGGACAACATCTGGATGATAATGGCAAAAGAGACAGCTCATCAACTCGCCACACCTCTATCTTCGATAATGGGCTGGACTGAATTTTTTAAAACGGATCCCTCAACCGTAGAAGAAGGGCTCGACAGCATTGAGAGAGATTTGACCAGAATGAACAACATCATTAAAAGGTTCAGCCGTATAGGAACTTCACCGACTATGACATACATCGACTTAGATGAAATAGCCAGAAACGCGGTGGAGTATTTTTCGAGCAGACTCCCGACTTTGGGAAAAGGAATCAAATTAAAATACCAGTCAACCGGAAAATGCTCTGTCGTGGGCGATGCCGAACTTCTATCATGGGTTGTCGAAAACCTGATAAAAAACTCTCTCGACGCTATGAATAAAGATCAGGGACACATATCCATAAATCTCGAAAAAGACGAAAAGAAAAAAAAGGCACTTCTCCGGATCAAGGACAACGGCAAAGGGATGACTAAAAAACAATCGTCTAAAGTCTTCGACCTCGGATACACTTCAAAGAAATTCGGGTGGGGTATGGGTCTCACCCTTTCCAAGAGGATCATCGAAAATATTCACGAAGGGAGAATATACATCGAGAGTTCCAAAGTGGATCAAGGGACCGTCTTCGCCGTCGAACTCAAAACATCTTCATAGCTTCTCGGCGAGGACCACTGTCAGCTTTCTCGAAAATGAATTACCTTCTATCAAGTCGGATGAAATAAAAATCAAATAAATTCCGGGAGGCGATATTTGCCCGTTTTTGTCTCTACCATCCCATATAAAGTATTGTTCCAACCCGGGTTCAAAACTCTCGAATTCCCTCAGCACAAAACCTCTTATATCGTATATTTTGACTTTTATCCTCTCTGGATAAGTTCCGAGTGAAATCCCTATGACGCAAGTTTCGTCAAAACCGTCTCCGTCCGGTGAAAACGGATTAGGGCTGACTGATGCATTTCCTGTTATTTGCGGCAGTATGGATTGAACCGAATTGACCTCACCGGGCGTAGAGCGCTCTGGAGAGACGCATTTAAGCCAATTTGACTGTTGCGAAGAACTTACATCGTCACAGACCCTCTCAAGGCTGAAACCGTTTTCCCACGAGGAAAATGCATACAAAAGATTGTCGATGACTGTCCCGTAAAAGTCCTCTATACTGAGCGAATCCTCCGAGTTTCCGAGAGTAGGCCAATTATCAAGCTGTAGGAGTTCTCCGTCAAACGATCCGTGCTCGGATCTGAATGCGGCTGAATCTTCACAGAGGACAACAAAGGATTTAGCGGATGCTGATATCTGGGCTGACGTTGTCTCGGTGCCGCTGAAAATTCTGACTTCTAAAGAGCAATAATCGTATGACCTGTTTCTGATTTCAAACCATTCCCCTGACACATCCGGAGCGAACATCAACTCTGACAATACTATCTGACCCGGTAATTCGCCGAATCTAACCAGTCTCGAAGCAGAGGCTTCAAGGGCTTTAACCCAGAAATTATACAGTCCCGGGGGGGCAGGATTCCATACGCTTGAAAGGGAGTCATGTTCCCCGGGATGAAGAGACTCGACGTAAAAATATTCAAAAACAGGGTTCAAACTATCTTGTCCGCTTAAACGTTCAGTTGAAAGACCTCTCAGTAAAAAATTTCCCAAAGTCTCAGGACCAAAATTTTCAAAAACCACCGAAACAGTGCAGGCTTCTCCCGGTTTGGCTTCTGAAAATTTCATCTGAGAGGGATCGATTCCCAGATTTCCGCAAAGCACACTGTTGTCCATGCCAGGCGTGCATGAATCTTTGGATGGAAACCAGTTTTTTTCCAAATCTTCAAGGTAGGGATTCAAACGTTCAACGGAAATTCCGTCTCCCGGGTCAAAAGGAATTGAATCCATGGAATCCATCGGTGTGCCGTAGGAAGATATCGTATTTTGAAAACTGTCTAGAAGTATCAGAGGATCCGTCGTAGACAAGCCGTTTCCCAGTGTTGTGTTTCCGACAGTTACAATCAAAGAGCTGTCTCCAAATGTATAGGGCTGGTAAAAATCTCCTGAGTCCACGTATTCAGGGTCGAGCACCACTGCGTATTGTCCCGGTAAAAGAACGGTAGTACGCCATAGAACATTCTGGGCTAGCAGACGGTCGTCCGTCCAAGCGATTATGACGTCAGTCTGGTCTCCGTCTGTTACGAATAACCCCGACAGATCTACAGGAAATCTGGATAAGTTCAACAGTTCGAAAAATTCATTCCTGTCCCCGGGAGATCCCGCTCCCGACTCGCTTCCTTTTGGGTTAGCCCCAACTTCGTTGATGACAATATCTTCGGCATAAGAATAACCACTGCACAATATATTGACAAAAACCGCCAATATAAGTATAATTAAATTGTTATGAGTACTAAAACCGAAATCAACTCGAAGAAATGGATGAAAGCTCTTGAGGACCTTCATGAAATTGCAGTTAAACTCGGCGTTGAAGTTATATACGATAGGATAAGCGGTGAAGGCGGTTTCTGCAGAGTTCACGAAAAACCAGTCATAGTTCTCAACCGAATTTACAGCACCCAAGCTATTGTCCGTATCTTTATCCAAAACCTCAGCGCTCATTATTCTCTCGAGGAAGTCTACCTATCTCCATTTCTAAGAAACCTCGTGGAAAAAAGGCAAATTTCTCACGCCAGTTGACATAATCCTCTGTCTATTTATGTAGAGATTCTCCCAGTGCTGCTCTCGCAGCTTCTGGGATTATCTCGCACAGTGAAGGGTGAATGTGGACGGTATCGACTAAGTTTTCGAGTTTCAAACCCATTTTTACAGCCAACGAAACTTCCCCAAGCAACAAGTCCGCATTTGCACCGACGATTTGTCCTCCTATAATCACATGGTCGTTTTTCCTCGCGACTAGTCTCGCCCAGCCCTCTATCGTCCCGGATGCCACTGCTTTTCCGTTGGCTGAAAACGGAAATTCACCCCATACTGATTCAACGCCATTTTCAGCCGCTGTAGTCGGGTTAAAACCGATATTTGCAATTTCCGGTTCAGAGAAAACACAGGCGGGAATGTATTCGAGCTGCTTTTTCAACGTCCCACCTGTCAAATACGAAACAGCGACTTCAGCTTCGTGGGATGCTTTATGAGCCAAGTAAGGCTCACCGGCGACATCGCCAACCGCCAGAATTCCTTCAACAGAAGTTCTGCAATAATCGTCAGTTATCAAATGACCCCTCGAATCCTTTTTTAAAATATTTCCGTCAGCTATTGAAGAATTGGGTTTTCTGCCGGTTGATACAAGAATCTTTTCGGTCTCGAATTCCTCACCGCTTTTCAGACGGCTTAGAACATTTCCGTTTTTCTTCTCACAATTTTCAAAAATTTTTCCGGTCAAGACATTCACCTTCTTCTTTTTAAGAGATTCTGCTAAAACCATTGATGCTTTCTGATCTTTAAGCTGAGGTAAAAGAGTTTCAAACATTTCAACTATGACTACAGACACGCCTATCGAAGCCCAATAAGTCGCCAACTCAACTCCGATAACTCCCCCGCCTAGGACTAGCACGCTCGAAGGCGCTTTATGAGAAGTAACAGCATAGTCAGAACTGATAATATTCTCTCCGTCAAATCTTGCAACGGGTATGTCCGACGCAACCGAACCTGTTGCCATAATGATATTTTTCGATTCCAGGATGCCATCTTGAAATACGACCTTCCCTTTTTCTATGGAAAGAGCTTCTTTTTGAAATACTTCAACACCTCTTTGTTTCAAAAGGTTTTCCACTCCCTTTACAAGTTTGGCAACGCTCAACGACCTGTGCTTGTCAGCGGCGTTTTCATCGAAACCGAGTTTTTCGGCTAAAAGGCCGTATCTCTTTCCAGATTTAGAGAGGGTCAAAAGCGAAGAAGAAAACAGCATGGCTTTTGTCGGAATACATCCCATATTCAGGCAGACGCCTCCTACCTTATTTTTCTCTACCAGGGCGGTTTTCAACCCTTTTCGTACTCCTTCAAGGGCGGCGACATAACCTCCGGGGCCTCCGCCTATTACTGTCAGGTCAAACATCCTGTCTCCTTTTTTTCGCTTTTAATAGTATGACGGAAATAGAGGCAAACACGGACAAAACAGCCAATATTTCTTTCATGTAATGCGTGTAAAAACTTTTTGAAGGCATAGTTCCTATTGTACCATAAATATACCCGGGCATATCTGCGCCTGTGTTTTCGACAACTCTTCCAAAAGGGTCAACCAGATATGAGACTCCCGTATTTGCGCATCTTATTCCCCAGACATTGTTTTCTACAACTCTTAGGATAAAAATATCGGCATGCTGAACCGGACCTGCAGATCTGCCAAACCACTGATCGTCTGTTAAATTGACAACAACCCCGGCTCCGCTTTCGACAAGACCTCTGTAATATTGTGTAAAAGCGGACTCATAACAAATGCCTACTCCGATTTTCATTCCCTTGGTTTCAGGGAGCGATTCGTTTTTACCCGGAAGGTAGTCGCTTTGCCCCAAATCTACAGAAGTCAGAAACGGCATGACATCGTCAAAAGGCAAATGTTCCCCGAAAGGTACAAGGTATATTTTATCGTGCCTCGCCGCCAAAACGCCTTCATCATCTATCAAAAAAACCGAATTAGTGGGTCTGTAGGCATCTTTGAAAACAGTTATGTCCTGAGCCCCTACCAAAATCGAAGTATTATGAGCTCTGGCAAAATCCGAAAGGATTTCCGATCTGGGGTCGTAATCTTCAAAAAGTGATTTAACAGGCCAAGGCCAGCTAGTCTCAGGCAAGACCAACACGTCGATTCTCTGTTTTTCAACAGCTTTCGACAAAAAATCGAGGATGATTTCCGCTCTTCTCTCCCTTGAAATCTCATCTTCACTTCCTTTGAGATCCTGCGAAATATTGGGTTGAACCACCGCGATTCGGCGGAGATTTTGAAAGGAAGTCCTTCGAGAAAGTCGAATTGTTCCGAATAAAACGTTCGCGAGCAGAATAGCGAGCAGAACCAGAAAAGAATATTTCTTTTTCTTCAGAACCATTGCCAAAGACGAGTTGACGGCGGTTATCCAAATGCCCAGCAGGTATATACCCCCTATTGAGGTTATCTGTATGAGTAGAGGCAGCCCTGCGAGAGAATATCCGCTCATACCCCAGGGAAAACCTACTTGTGAACTTCTCGAACGTATGTATTCAAGAGCTGTCCAGAGCAACGATGAAAAGACAATAAAAAAAAGAGGATTCTTTATTTTAGAGATAAAATACGCGTAGATGCCAAAGTATAATGACAAATAAACGCACATCAGAATGTACCCAGCAAATAGAAGAAGTTTTAAATGACCGTTTATCGGCAGTCTGGTTATCCAAAATAGATGCAGAGAAAAGAAAACAAAACCTGCTGTCAAGCCTTTGGAAAAAGATTTTTTTTCACGACCATAAAGGGATAAAAGCAGAGGTACTTGGGCGGCGAGTATTAGAAGCCGAAGCGATGCCGGCGGAAAACTCAAAAACATCATGAAGCCCGAAAGAGCTGGAAAAACATAACCTCTCGCAGTCTTGAAAAAGGCTTTTATAGCTTTCTCCGATCGGTTAATTCAGGTCAAAATATGAAAACCGAAGCTCCCACAGGAATCAGACTGTCGACGATTTCGAGGTCTTCTTCCTTGAGCCTTATACAACCGTGAGAGTATACTCCTCTGCCTATTTGACCTTTGTGTATCAGTATTCCTTCTCCGAGATTCAACGCATAATTGCCAAGAGCTCCCGGTACTTCTCTCACCCGCAGTTTGTCTTCCTCAGGAAGGCTGTCGTAAAAGGCGATAGACTGATTGAAATCGAGGGAATCGGGAATCACTATCCATTCAGTATCGCTGGGGATTTCAAGACCTTGTTCCCGCCAGAACCAATTAGGCCTTATCCAGTATGGTTCTGTTTTTTTTGCCAGCACTCTTCTTTCACCTGTTGGAGTTTGAAAGTTGAACTGCTCCCCCGCTCTCAAGACTTCTCCTACACCAGTAGCGCAAGATCCTTCCCATATAGTTTTATCGCGCTTTTTTACCCAAAAATGCTGACGTCTGAGGCTGATCAACATGTAGTATTCGTCTGTTTTGAGCGTCTGGTTTTCAAAGGCGAATTTTTCGACGAGATATTCGAGGTTTGAAGACGAATTGACGAGATTGGATATCACTATGTTCAGACTATCCCTTTTGTTTTCAAAATAGGTCGCCTTTTCCCCTAAATGAGATGTTTTTCTGTACTGAAAATAAAAAAACACCCCTTCAACCAGGATCAACAGAGACAAAACCGCAATCACAATATTTTTTTTGTTTTTCATACGGTCTATTTTATTGAATAATCCATTAAAGTCAACTTGCTAAAAAACCTTTCAGATCATATAATTTGCATTTATTGAACAGGAGCTTTCAATGGTATCGAAAATTTTCAAAAAACACTGTGTTTTAAGGGCATGACAGGTCTTTTGACACCAACGCCAATTTTCAAAGAAGAGAAAAACAATGAGAGCTAGCTCCTTGAGCTTGGTCGAGATCAACGAAAACAATCTCTCCGAAAACATCAGGCTTTTCAAAAATCATTTAGGTAAAAATGTTGAATTCGCGCCTGTTATAAAATCAAACGCATACGGGCACGGTTTGAGGGAAGTGGTGGGTATCTGTCTAAAAAACGGCGTGAGTACTTTTTGCGTTGCTTCACTCGAAGAAGCCCTCCTCGTTAGAGAGCTGTCTTCTGAAGCGAGAATTATTTGTTTGGGTTATGTTTCAATCAAAGAAGTGAGAGAAGCAGTTGGTAAATCGATTGAGTTGACAGTTTTCAACGAAAAGACGATTGAGCAGGTTTCAAAACAGTCCGTTAAACAGAAGAAAAAATCTCAAATCCACCTTAAAGTCGAAACAGGGACCAACAGGCAGGGTTTTTTGCCTGAAAAGGCGATAAAAGCCGCACTGCTTGCCGCCTCATCGGAAGGAGTTATGTTGCGCGGAGTTTCAACTCACTTTGCAAACATCGAGGATACTACAGAACATGAATTTGCAATAGGTCAGATGAAAATTTTCGCTGAAATCACGAAAAATATAAAAAAAGTTACAAAGAGCCCCATACAAATTCACAATGCCTGCTCCGCCGCGACAATTCTTTTCCCGGAAACACATAACGATTTGGTAAGAGTTGGAATATCCCTTTACGGCATTTGGCCTTCAAAGGAGACTTTTCTCTCGTCTAAAATATCAGGAAAAAACTTTTCCTTGAAACCCGTCTTATCATGGAAAACAATAATATCTCAAGTGAAAACAGTCGAGAAAGGCAGCTTCGTTGGTTACGGATGCACCTACAAAACTTCAACAAAATCCAAACTCGCCTACATTCCAATAGGTTATTACGACGGTTACGACAGGTCTTTGTCTAATATCGGGTGGGTCCTGGTCAGAGGGAAAAGAGCTCCTGTGAGAGGCAGAGTCTGCATGAACGTCGTCATCATAGACGTGACTGATATTAAAGGCGCCAAACTTGAAGACGAAGTAGTCCTTCTCGGAAGACAGGGCGATGAAGTTATTACAGCTGAGATAATGGCGTCGCTCTGCGGGACAATAAATTACGAAATCCTCTCTAGGATCAACCCTCTTATCAAGAGGAATGTCATATGACGGGAATCTGCGTTTTTTCTCCTGAAAGGTCAGCCCAGCTCATCACAGAAGCGGTGGTAAACCTGCCCGAAACACAAAACGCCTTCCAAAACGGTTATCTCGTAATAGCGAATGGGACCATGAATTCAAACATCGCTAAAGCTTTGACCAAGGAGGATTATCCCCAGAAAGAATACACTGTCGGCATAATAGAAAATCATTGTCTTGGTGTCACGCCGCAGAAAGAGAGGATCAAACCTCTGTTATTATTCAAAGGAAGAGCCATCGAAAAAGATTATTTGGATATTCTCCCAGAGATGGGTCATGGAGACGTAATAATAAAAGGGGCAAACGCGGTTGACCCCCATGGAACAGCGGGGATTCTCGTAGCCGGAGAGATGGGCGGGACAATTGGAAGGATTTACGGTCAAGTCATAGCCAGATCCATTGAGCTGATAATTCCAGTAAGCTTGCGAAAGCTCATACCTTCAGTTAAAGCGGCATGCGATAGATTGAAAGGGATAGACATTGAATTCTCAGATGGTATAAAAGCGTCTCTTTTTCCTGTCATTTCCGCCGATATCATCACCGAAAAGCAAGCCGCGAAATTTCTATTTAATGTCGATCTAGAACTTATCGCTTCAGGCGGATTCGGCGATTCGATATCGGATCTAGTCTTTTTTGTCGAAGGATCTTCAAATAGCATAAAAGCCTTAGAATCATTCAGGAGGTGATTTAATGGAAGCAATTTTATTTTTGCAATCACTTGTCTCTTTTGAAAATACCGTTGACAATCTTTTCTGGCTAGCTCCCGCAGGGGCAGTTGTGGCGCTTTTATTTGCCTTCATTTTTTTCAGATCTATCCTCAAGGAAGAAGCGGGTGACAAGAAAATGCGCGAAATAGCCAACCACGTCAGAGTCGGCGCAATGGCTTACATGAAACAGCAATACAAAATCGTGTTCGTTTTCTTTTTGTTCGCCTTCATTTTTTTCGCTTTCCTCGCGTTCGTCCTCAAAGTTCAATCTCGATGGGTTCCATTCGCTTTTCTCACCGGAGGATTTTTCTCGGGTCTGGCTGGTTTTATAGGCATGAACACCGCCACACTGGCTAGCTCGAGAACCGCAAGCAAGGCTAGAGACAGTCTTGACGGCGCGCTGAAAGTGGCTTTTCGTTCCGGCGCCGTAATGGGTTTGACAGTAGTCGGACTCGGCTTGTTAGATATTTCTCTGTGGTTTATAGTATTGCGCCTTTTTGTCGGAATAAAGGATTTAAACGAAATCACGGTGACAATGCTCAGTTTCGGAATCGGCGCTTCATCACAAGCTCTTTTCGCGAGAGTAGGCGGCGGCATCTTCACCAAAGCCGCCGATGTTGGAGCTGACCTCGTCGGCAAAGTCGAACAGAACATCCCAGAAGACGACCCAAGAAACCCGGCTGTCATAGCGGACAATGTGGGCGACAACGTCGGAGACGTAGCCGGTATGGGAGCTGATCTATACGAGAGTTATTGCGGAAGCATTCTTGCTACAGCCGCCCTCGGAGCAGCAGCTGGCGCGAGTTTGGGCCATGGACAATTTCTACTTGTGGTCGCTCCGATGATAGTGGCGGGGATTGGATCTTTTCTTTCAGTTCTAGGAATTTACCTCGTCAAAACAAAAGAAGGCGCTACTCAAAAACAACTTCTTCATTCTCTCTCCGTGGGCATCAACACGAGTTCTGCATTCATAGCTCTTTTGTCTCTCGCCGTCATTTATTTAACTTTAAAAACCGTTCTTTCCGGTCCATCAATTGCTTCAGGTTTCATGGGTAGTATTGTCGGAAGGTGGCCCGGGATCTGGCTTTCTATGCTTTCAGGTCTTTTCGCTGGTATAACGATAGGAAAATCGACAGAATATTTCACCTCTTCGGACTTCAAACCAACACAGAAAATAGCAAAACAAGCCCTGACGGGCACTGCGACTTTAATAATCGAAGGAATCGGCTCCGGTATGCTTTCGACAGTAGTCCCTGTCCTGGCAGTCTCCTCGGCGACTTTGCTTTCTTATTGGCTATCGGGAGGTTTTCACAACGCCTCTTTCGGGCTTTACGGCATAGGTTTCGCCGCGGTTGGAATGCTTTCGACCTTAGGCATTACCCTCGCGACTGACGCTTATGGTCCTATAGCCGACAACGCTGGAGGAAACGCTCAAATGAGCGGTCTGCCTGAAGAAGTCAGGAAAAGGACTAATGCTTTGGACTCTCTTGGAAACACAACCGCCGCAACAGGTAAAGGATTCGCGATAGGCTCTGCTGCTCTGACAGCTCTGGCTCTAATAGCAGCCTACGTAGAAGAGATTAGGGTATCTCTTCTAAGAGCGGGACAGACTGTTCTTGAATTGGGCCATGGAACAATCGAGACGGCTTCCGCGACTTTTTCCGATTTTATGAATTTTTACAGCGTAAACCTGATGAACCCTGTCGTTTTGATAGGGGCTTTTTTGGGAGCCATGCTTCCTTTCGCATTTTCGGCTTTGACCATGAAAGCGGTCGGCAGAGCCGCACAGGCAATGGTCAACGAAGTAAGAAGACAATTTTCCGAAAAAAAGGGGATATTAGAAGGGACAGAAAAACCGGACTACGCTTCTTGCATCCAAATTTCCACTAAAGGGGCGCAGAGGGAAATGATTTTTCCTTCTCTTCTGGCTATAATTACGCCTGTAGTGACTGGTTTTCTTCTCGGCATAGCCGGGGTAATCGGTCTTCTCGTTGGAAGCCTTATCACCGGATTCACACTGGCGATTTTCATGGCAAACGCGGGGGGAGCTTGGGACAACGCGAAAAAATTCATCGAGGAAGGCAATTTCGGTGGAAAGGGATCCGATGCGCATAAAGCTGCGGTCGTGGGCGACACCATAGGAGACCCTTTCAAAGACACCTCCGGACCAAGCCTGAACATTCTTATAAAGCTCATGAGTATGGTCAGCGTTGTGGTTGCGGGTCTGATCATTTCTTTTCATCTTTTGTAAAAAAAGCCGCGAGATTTGCCTCGCGGCTAAAAAAATTTTTTAGCGTTTACTCCGCGTTCAATTCAACAGCAGTGACTTCTTTCAGCGACCAATCCCCAAAAAGCGACATTGAACCTGTCAAAGTGTCGCCTTGTGAAAACTCCAAAAACATCACGCCCCATGAATCAAGGGATTCGTCAAACAAACAAGCGGAAATATAATTTTCAGAACATATCCCGAATCCGGAGACAAAAGAGTTTTCGGCTTCCAAAAGAACATCAAATGTTCTGTCGCCAAATGGTTCAACCAGCATAAGAACCTCTTCTTTCCCATGATCTGAACCTACAAAGAGTCTGAAGACCGAGCTTTTAACAGATAAACCGCATTCAGGTATAACATATTCGTCTTCGGGTAAACCGGTTTTAGAAAGTCTTTCCGAAAATGTTTCCGGATTACCCGCGGTCCAGACTCCATCCAAAGTTTTTTCTTTTATTATGTATATTCCCGAGGCGAAACTGCTGTCGTCTCTTATAGCCAAAAAAAGCATTTCTCCTCGCCTTATACCCACTCCGTCAATGCTTTCGCCTTGTCTGATTTTGAAAACATTTTCATCCATTTCGGAGAAATACGTCTCTATTTCATAATCTTCCCCATAGGCGACATAGGATCCCGCAAGTTCTCCATTCTTTCTCAGGTCAATTTTGTCTGGCTTAAAAGTACATGAAACCATTGCCACAAGAGGCAAAATCAGAAAAATAGTTTTCACCAAAACTCCTCTCTAAAATAATTCAAAGTGTTCGTTGCTTGAGTTCGGTATAAATGATAACATTGCTTTTTTCAATTGATAATCAGATTATTTTTCAAACAGTTTTTTTCGGACAACAATTTTAGGAGGTTGGATTGTTTTTATTCAGATTATATCTTTCAGCCCAGAGCTGCGCTCAAGATACCGCCCAGTCAGGTCAAAGTCAGGGTTCTAACCCTTTGTCGACGCTATTTTCTTTTCTTCCTTTTATACTGATATTCGTGGTTTTTTATTTTCTTCTCATATTTCCGGAAAGTAAAAAAAGAAAACAGCATCAGAAAATGCTGGAAGCAATAAAAAAAGACGACAAAGTTCTCACCTCAGGCGGGATATACGGTATCGTCAAGAACATCAAAGGCAGCGTAGTTGTTGTTAAAATAGCCGACAAAACCGATGTCGATGTCGAAAGAGGTTCGATTATTAAAGTCGTCAATCAGACGGAGGAAGAAAAAAATCCTTGAAGGTTATGCTTTTTGGATCAGACGAATTCAGCCGTGCTTTCGCGGAAAAAACGGGGAATTTGATCGGTTCTATTTTCACCATAGGAAGAAGAAAAAAAGGGAGGGGTCTCAGAGACCGATCTTCTCTTCTCTGGGAATGGGCGGAATCTCGCGATTTGCCGAGATTTGAATCAGACTCCCTCAAAAGCCTCGAGTCGGTCGAATTCGTCAAAAAACAGGCACCGGACCTTTTTCTTGTCGCATCTTTCGGAAAAATGATACCCAAGGAACTGTATTCAACCCCCAAACACGGAGGGATCAACATCCATCCTTCTCTTCTGCCCCGATACCGAGGTATGGCACCGGTCGCAAGAGCGATAATGAACGGAGATCTCCATACAGGCGTGACTTTGCACAAACTCTCCCAAAAGATAGATTCCGGAGACATGATCGTCCAACTAAAAACGGACATAAAACCGTCGGATGACGATTTATCCCTTAAGCTTCGACTAGCCTGTCTTGCCTCAGATATGGTAAAGGAAGTTTTAAATTCACTTGAGTATTTTTTACAAAGAACCATACCTCAACAAGAATCCCAAGCCACATGGGCGAAAGCTATCACCGAGAGGGACAGAAGGATAACATGGAATATGACATCAGATCAAATCGTAAACAAATGCAGAGCGCTGAGGCCTAAACCCACGGCTTACTTTCCGTTCAAAAGTAAAATTATTCAACTTTTAGACGCAGAAAAAGCACCCGAACTCGACAAAGACGCATCGACTTCAACTGTTTTGGAGACAAAACCTTTTACCGTAAAAACTTTGGACGGAGCCGTCGTTTTGAAAAAGCTCAGGCCTTCTTCCAAAAGGGAGATGACCGGAGTGGATTTCGTCAACGGTTGCAGAATATCGAAGGGAGAGTTGTTAGAATAAAATGTGCGGAGTCGTTGGTATCCTATCGAACGAAATCTGCGTTTCGCAGATAATTGACGCTCTCGTGTCAATCCAACACAGAGGACAGGACGCCGCGGGGGCGGTCACCTACGACGGTAAAGTGTTTCACCTCAAAAAAGGCATTGGGCTTGTCAGAAATGTCTTCAAAGAAAAGAACATCAACAGACTGACGGGAAAAATTGGGCTGGGTCACGTCCGCTATCCGACAATTGGATCGGGATCTAACGAAGACGCTCAACCCCTTTACACCAATTCGCCTTATGGAATAGCTATGGTTCACAACGGCAACGTGGCAAATTACAACGAACTCAAAGAGAACCTTCACCTTTCAAGGATTCACGTCAACACATCTTCCGATGTCGAGATAATTTTAAGCGTATTTGCTCAGAGTCTCAAAAAAAAACCTAAATTCAGCAGCCAGGCTTTGTTCGATTCCATAAAAGAAGTCATGGAAAATGTCAAGGGAGGTTATTCGGTCGTAGGCTATATAGCAAATATCGGAATGTTTGCTTTTAAAGACCCTCACGGCATAAAACCACTTTTCTTTGCCAAGAAAAATGGCAATGTTCTTTTCGCTTCCGAAACGGTTGTGGCTGACGTTTTAGAATACGATTTTATTGACGAAGTCAAACCGGGAGAAGCTGTGTGGGTGCCGGAACTGACAAGAGAAATTTCTCGGAAAATCATCTATCAGAAAGAATACAGACCTTGCGTTTTTGAATGGGTTTATTTTGCGAGACCGGATTCTATTATTGAGGGCGTTTCTGTCTACGAAGCGAGATACAGAATGGGTAAAGAGCTCGGCAATCAAATGCTCGCGGAGAAAATTGAAGCTGATGCGGTGATCCCTGTTCCAGACACAGCAAGAACCGCCGCGTTGGCAATAGCCGAGAGGATGAACATACCTTTCAAAGAGGGCCTTATCAAAAACAGGTATATCCTCCGAACTTTCATTATGCCCGATTCCATGAAAAGAGATTATTCCCTTAGACACAAGCTAAACCCGATAAAATCGGAAATAAAAGGGAAGAGGATAATTCTAGTCGACGACAGCATAGTAAGGGGAGTGACTTCAAAAAAAATCATTTCTCTGGTAAGGGAGGCTCAGGCTTCAGAGATAATTTTCGCGTCGACTTCACCTCCCATAAGACATCCTTGTGTCTATGGAATAGACATGCAGACAAAAAGAGAATTAATAGCAAACGCCAGATCTATTGATGAAGTTAGGAAATTTATCGGCGCAGACCAATTGTTCTACCTGACAATCGAAGGTTTGAGAAAAAGTGTTTCAGGCGTGAATCCATCCCTGATTGGCGAAACCAATTTCTGCGACGCCTGCTTTTCGAACAACTATCCCGGAGGGATCACGGAAGAGGAATTGGACCTTGTCGAAAAAGAAAGGCTGAAAGACAGGTTCGTGCTAAGCAATAAGATCTCTCATTCTCTCTTCAGCAAAAAGAAGTAATTCACCGAGGTTCAGATCTTTCTTAACGCTCTTAGAAGCTTCTATCACGCATTCGAAACCTGACTTAAAAAAATCTTCGATTTCCCCTTTTGAATGTCCTGGCGCATCTCCCATACCCGGCAGAAAGTGTCTGTCCCTTAAACCGTCATTGTCGTTTAGATGAACAGATCTAACCCTAGATAAGAAATTATTGGGCAGTGAATCAAGTTTATTGCCCGATATTCTCAAATGTCCTAAATCGAGACAAGCCCCCATATTGTCGAAAGGCTTCAAATACTTTGCAATATCCTGCGGGTCCGTCGCCAGCCTCGGTTTCATAAGATTTTCCATAAGAAGCTCTACGTTCCACCTGAAAGAAAAATCAGACAATTCTTCGAGTGATTTTTGGAGAGCCCATTCTTTTTCCCCAATTTGATAATCGTTCTGTGTGTCAGCGTGAAACACGACATACCTCGCTGACAGTCTGTGGGCTATCACCACTGCTTTTTCGACTTCTCTAAGAGCCTTAATTCTTTCATATTCATCCGGACAGCATATCAGGGCATACATCGGAGCGTGAAGAGAGATGACTTTGATTGCATTTTTTCTGCATAAAAACCTTATCCTATCCGTGCTTTCAGGATCGTCATAATCCCAATGATCTGATTCAACCCTTATCTCAACTTTTTTGAAATCTGTGTGTGCAATCTCCTCGAGAAAATCAAAAAGACCGGATGGAATCGCTATAGAACTCGACAACACAAAATCAGATATTTCTAATTTTTTCATAATACTCCTTGGCTCTGTAGGAACTTCTTACGAGTGGTCCGGATAAGACAGCCTTCAAGCCTGCATCTAAAGCCATTTGTTCAATCAGCTCAAACTCTTCGGGTCTTAAATATCTCTGAACGGGTAAGTTGTTTTTCGAGGGCTTCATGTATTGTCCTACCGTTAAAATATCGGCGCCGGAAGACACTATGTCTTTGAACACTTCTTGCAGTTCCGCAAAACTCTCCCCCATTCCGACAATCAATCCCGTTTTGGTTATCAATCCCATCTTCTTTGAATATTGTATTACATCAAGAGATCTGATATAATTAGCCCCAGGTCTTATTTTTCTGTAGAGAGAAGGAACTGTTTCGATGTTGTGATTCAAAACGTTTGGTCGAGCGGACAGGACATTCAAAAGAGAATTTCTATCTCCTTTGAAATCCGGTATCAAGACTTCAACCCCAGGTTTTTTTTCGCTGTTTTTCACCTCATTGATAGCTTCAGAAAAAATTCCCGCCCCACCGTCCGGCAGATCATCTCTCGTCACTGAAGTTATCACTACATAATCGAGTCCCAATTCTTCTGCAGCTTTTGCCAGCCTTAAAGGTTCTTTGTCGTCAACAGGACCAGGAGTTCCGGACTCTACCCCGCAGAAAGCGCAATTCCGGGTGCAGACCCTTCCTAAAATCATGAAAGTAGCTGTTTTTTTGGAATAGCATTCTTCTCGGTTGGGGCATTTTGCCTCTCTGCAGACAGTGTTCAAATTTTTCAAACTGATTATTTTCGAAGTTTCAAGTGAAAGCTCTGAGAGAAAAGCCTTTCTCTTGAGCCATTGTGGAATTCTCTCTTCCATTAAAACAAAGTTATTTTCTGGGTAACCTGTATGGTAGCTTCACCTGAATTGAATACACCGTTGACAAAATAGAGACTTATTGGAAGAGCCATCCCGTTTCTGTCCCTTCCGTCCCATGAGAAACAATGCTGCCCTTCCTCCAGCCGGCCTTCGAAAACAGTCGCCATTTCCCTTCCTGTGATATCGTTAATGGTAATTCTTATGTTTCCCGGAACCAATGCCTCTATAAAAAATTTCGCTCCAGTCGCGCCTAGTGAACTTGGAAACACGCTCATAATTCGAACTGGGAGGGAATCAGTTGAATTCGTCACGGTCTGAGCGTCTGACCTTATGAATTCGATCAATTCGTCGACAATAACTGAATAGCGATTGGAACCAGAAAAGTTTTGAGGAAACAATACCATTAAATTGCCGGATCTTGCCAAAATCGGAATGCTGGAAATTCTCAAAAGTGTGTCTTCAAAGGGACAGGTAGAAAAATTGTTGACTGAAAAATAAAAATCCAATGGCAATTCCCCGTACAAAGTTCCACATATGTTATCGTATTCCATAACTTCCGAGGGATTCAGCGTAAAACCCGAATATTTCGTGAAGTTGGAAGAATACAAAGCTTTTAGGGCTGAAAAACCCAAGAGGACAACTGGTTTTTCTCTGTAAATTTCCGAAATGTACTTTGCCAAATCGTCGGAAACGACAAAGTTTTCACCTGTTCTGACAAAAACAATCGAAGCATTTTCGCAGAGGTCTCTGCATGTCTCTTCTGTTATGTATGAAATAGGAATAATGGCAGTTTTATGCAACCCTAAGCCATCATCTGGGTTCTTTAATTCTTTTGATTCATTTACAAGGTTCGATAATTCAGTAGCTATTCTCAATCCTGAAGGTCTTTCGTCGACATCGGTTAAAAAAACATACTCATAATCGGCATGGTCAGAGACATAAAAGAAATCCAAAGGACTCTTAACCGGTAAGGCGTTACCAAAATTATTGACGAGCACTTCAGCGGAATAAAATCCTGGTCCTATGTTTCCGAATCTGACTATCATTGAATTGGAATCGAAAAAGGAAGAAGAGATGGAAGTGTCCCACATGTCGGGAAATCTTCTGATCCTGACGATTCTTCCAAACCTCTGATTTACAAAAGGATTGTGAAATATCCTGACAGTAGCGTTTTTCTCAGAAACCTCGGTTTTTAAACTGTCTATCCTGAATACCACTGGAATCTTGAAAAGCAGGGATTCGCTTGTTTCGCCTTTGTAAGCGGACATCAAGACGTGTATCACTGTATCAGGCGCTAAATTTTGCCTAAACGTCAATTCAATATTGCCCCTCTGTCTTGAAGGATCAAACCGGGAGCAGTGAATTACGTAAAAATTTCCCTGAACTGCGACCACGCTGTCGAACTTTTTATTTTCTTCCTGAATTGAAAATAAAAGGGATACTCTTTCTCCGGGGGAAGCAAATCCGTCTGAATTAGCGGACTCTGATTCGTCTATAAGGCCAAACTCGACTTGGGTGACTGCGGCTTTCAAGGGGCAGAAAATTATCATCGCCACCAATAGGCACAAAAAGCCGATGGGCGGATTCGAACCGCCTACCCGCGCATTACGAATGCGCTGCTCTACCATCTGAGCTACACCGGCCTTCTTCATAATTCATAAATTATAAATCTAATTGACAATATTTCAACAGCAAAATTCATCTGACAGGTTCGCATCCGGTTTCGTCAAAGGGAATTCTTTTGTTTATGTGAAAATAAACACCTGAATACACTCTGCAGTCTAAATCTCTGCCTTCATTTTCAGCGTATGGGTGTATCCACCAAATATCGGTTTTATAAGAAGGATAAGCGTAATAACTGTAAACTGATCCAGAAGACCTCGGTCTCAGCCCCACCTTCGATACTACTGGATACGAGCTGTCTCCGTTTTCTTCTATAACCTTAAGCAAAGATTCCAAAACATTTTCCGGTCTGTCTTCGTAGCCTTCGACATAGAAATCCGCAGCAGCTCCCATTATGTGTTTAGATGTCATTGATACTTCATGCGGATTACCTGAATCTCCATTTTCGTTTACATATTTATACAAGTCTGCGGCAATATACCTGTTGTGCTTTATCGACCTGTACCCAGATATTATAAAGACTTGAGAGTTTATCTCGTTTTGAAGATCGTTGAGTAAATCCAGAAGATCCGGGTCTATTCCTCTTCTCGGAAGAGTTCCCGAATCGCCGTCGTAAAAAGTTTCTCCGTTCCAGACGATAGGTGGATTTTCTCCAGAATCCCCTTTACACCTGAAATCTTCGACGGTGATTTCCCTTAGTCGCAATGAACTGCCGGGGAGCAAAGCAAAAAAAACAATGAGTGCAATATACAATAAGATAACACCTCCTTTTTTTGGTAAGGTCGGTTTTTCTTGTCCTTGTAAGCTCAATATGTTATATCACATTTTCAAAGGAGGAGATATGTTTTGGTCTAAATATTACATACCAACAACCAAAGAGATGCCTTCAGACGCTCTTCTGGCTAGCCATAAGCTGTTGTTGAAAGCCGGATTCATAAGACAGGAGCTGTCCGGCGCCTACAATTACCTCCCCCTCGGTTTGAAGACCATAGCTAAAATAATGAGAATCGTGAGGGAAGAGATGAACGCCATTGAAGCAGTGGAGCTTCTTGCGCCTTCACTCGCCTCCAAAGAGACTTGGCAAGCCACCGGTCGGTGGGAAGATTTCGGAAGCGATATGTTTAAATTCAAAGACAGGAAAAACAGAGACATTTGTCTTGCTCCAACCCACGAAGAAATAATAACAGGACTCGCCAAGAGAGACTTCCGGTCATACAGGGACCTGCCCAAATACCTTTATCAAATTCAGACTAAGTTCAGGGATGAACCTAGGCCTAGGAGCGGCGTTCTAAGGATGAGGCAGTTTCTCATGAAAGATTCATACAGCTTCGACAAAGACGAAGAAGGTCTTGCGGTTTCATACGAATCGCATAAAAAAGCTTACCAGAGTATCTTCACAAAAAGCGGGCTCCATTTTAGAATCGTCTCCGCTTCAAGTGGCTTGATGGGAGGATCGGATTCAGAAGAATTCATGATACCTTCCGAATCCGGCGAAGATCGAATAGTTTACTGCGAAAAATGCGATTATTCCGCCAACCTTGAGGTTGCATCTTCAAAAGTAGAAAGCATCTCTTATCCTTCAAAGGCCATGGAAAAGGTCAACACTCCTGTGGGGGGGTCTGTTGATGAAGTCTCTGCTTTCTTGGGGTTTAAAAAAGACAGGATGATTAAAAGCTTGCTTTGGATGGTGGGAGAAAAACCTCATTTTCTCCTTCTATGCGGCGAAGACGAGTTGTCGGAGGCAAAACTCGCCAAGCACCTTGGCGCCGGAAGGCCTGCACATGCCGAAGAAATTCTGAAAATCACGGGAGCACCCGCTGGTTATGTGGGGCCGATAGGCGTAAAAAATGTAGCTGTTTACGCCGACGAAAGACTGCAGACAGCGACTGGGATGTGCACGGGGGCCAACGAATTTCACTACCACTTCACCAACATCGACATCGAAAGGGACATTCAAGTCAAAGGATATTTAGACCTGAGAGAGGTCAAAAAAGACGAAAAATGCTTGAAATGCGGAGGTATTCTCAACGTAGAAAACGCTGTCGAAGTCGGTCATATTTTCAAACTCGGCACAAAATATTCAAAGAGCATGAAAGCCAATTTTACCGACGAAAAAGGGGAAGAAAGACCATTTGTGATGGGAAGTTATGGAATTGGCATAGAGCGGATTATGGCTTCTGCAATAGAACAAAATCACGATGAAAACGGCATAATTTGGCCTGTGACCATATCGCCGTTTGAAGTTATTGTCATTCCATTGAATCTACACGACACAAAAGTTAAAAACACCGCTTTTTCATTGTGTGAGGAACTAAAATCTCATTCGATTGAATACATCATCGACGACAGGGAAGAAAGGGCTGGTATTAAATTCAAGGACGCCGACTTGATAGGTATTCCTCTGAGGATAACCATTGGAGAAAAAAACATCGCCAAAGGCTTGGTTGAAGTAAAAAGAAGGGATTCTTCCACCGTGGCGACTGTGCCGATTGAAAAGACTGTCGGAGAAGTCAAAAAACACTTGAAAGATCTCTACAATCTATGCTCAATTACTGAATGAAAGGCGTTTTAATGGAAAAAAATTCTCTCCATCCTCTCGAGATAAAGTTTTTAAAAAACCTTAAAAAGGGCAACAATTTCAGCGTATCCTGCTATCCTCAAAATTCCGGATTGACCCCGGAAAACGTCAGGGGAATCATCGGTTGGTTTAAAGCAAAAAATTGGCTCGAAGAAGTTGAGGAAAAGGTTTCTATAAGAGCGGAGATAACCGACGAGGGAAAAACATACGCCCAAAACGGTCATCCCATGAGACTCGTTTTAGACAAACTTGCAATTTCTCCGCTGACCATAAAAGAGATGATAGAAACCACCGGATACGGACAAGCCGAAATTGGAAAAGCTGTCGGTTTCTTGAAAAAAAATGAACTCGCCCTGGAAAATGACGGCTTTATAAGCCCAACCGGAAAAACTATCCCCGAATACCTTGAAATTTTGGAAAAACTTATGAATACATCTCTCAAAAAAGAACTCGACCTTGAATCCCTTTCAGATATGGAACTCAAGGTACTCGAAGAGAACGCAAAAAAAAGAGGTTCTGGTTCCATATTCAGGCTCAAAGAAATGAAAACGGTCGTTTACCGACTTAACGAAGAAGGTGAAAAAGCCAGAGCTTCAATTGAAGGAGCTGAAGACGCCGAAGAAATTGGAGCTCTTACTCCGGAAATGCTGAGAGAAAGATCATGGGACGGTAAACTTTTCAGAAAATACGGTTTTTCTATTAAACCGAGAACGAAACTTGCCGGCAGATTTCACCCTTACGGCAGATTCCTTGACACAGTCAGAAAAGAATTGACTTCGATGGGATTCACAGAGATGAGAGGTCCTATCGTAGAATCGGAATTTTTCAACAACGATGTTCTTTTCATGCCGCAGTATCATTCCGCCAGAGACATACACGATATCTACATAGTAAAGGAGCCTTCAAAAGCCAACGATATACCAGTCAACATTTTAAAAAAAATTGCTTCCGCTCACAGAGACGGAGGCAGGTCCGGTTCCCGGGGTTGGGGTTATGATTTTGACACTGAAAAAACCCAGCGACTTGTCCTCAGAAGCCAAGGAACCGCGATAAGCGCGAGGGAGATGACAAAAAAACCTCCCGTGCCCGGAAAATTTTTTGCTATAGCCAGATGCTTCAGGTACGACAGCGTCGATGCAACACACGCGCCGGATTTTTTCCAAATAGAGGGAATCGTTCTAGAGGAAAATATTAACTTCAGACACCTTCTTGGTCTCCTTTCGAATTTCGCGCAAAACCTCGCTCACGCAGAAGAGATCAAATTCGTCCCCGGATATTTCCCTTTCACAGAACCATCCGTCGAGGCCATGATTAAACATCCGCAATTAGGATGGATCGAATTGGGTGGAGCTGGTATTTTCAGACCCGAGATCACGGTTTCTCTTGAGATACCTTGCCCGGTGATTGCGTGGGGTCTCGGTCTTGACAGAATGGCAATGAACGCCCTAAAGATAAACGACATAAGAGAATTGTTCACGCAAGATTTCGAAAAAATACGTTCAGCAAAGGTGGTTTTATAATGCCAAAGGTCGTAACGGAAAAACAATCGCTTCTCTCTCTGGCAGAAAAACCCATAAGCTTGGAAAAAATTCAAGAATTGTCATGGCTGGCAAAAGCAGAGATGACCATTTCAGCTGACACGGAAGAAATAACACTTGAATTTGCAGACACAAACAGACCTGATCTATGGTCCCCAGAAGGCCTCATGAGACTCATCAACCAGTATCTTGAGGGAAAAGCCAGGGATTATTCTTACCTTTCGGATCCATACGACAACGAAAAATACGTTATCGTCGAGGAAAGTGTCCAGCGAGTCAGACCATACATAGGTATGTTTCTCTGCAAAATGCCTCCCGTCACAGAAAAGACGCTTAAGAGTTTAATTCAGACACAGGAAAAACTGGCGGAAAATTACGGAAAAAAAAGAAAAATAGTCAGCATTGGACTTTACCCCGCATCTATTGTCGATTTTCCGATAATATACAAAGGCGTAAAACCCAATGAAGAGTCTTTCACTCCTCTTGGATTCGAAGAAGAAATGACTCTGGCAGAAATTTTAGTGAAGCACCCAAAAGGAATCGAATACAGAGATATTCTCGAAGCAAGAAAATGCGTGCCTTTGATGGTAGATAAAAAGGGTGAAATTCTCTCTTTTCCGCCAATCATAAATTCAAGGAGAACCGGAGAGGTGAAAATCGGAGACACATACCTAGCGGTTGAAGCCACGGGAAACGATCTTTCGGCAGTTCGACTCGTTCTGAACATTTTCGCCATGAACCTCAGCGACAGAGGAGGACAAATCACAAGGATGAGGTCGCTGTACCCCGACAATCAAATTTATACTTTTCCCACGGACGAAACTGAAGAGTTCTACCTAAACATACCTCAAGTGAATAATCTTCTCGGAAGCGAATTCGGAATAGAAAAAATTTCGTCTAACCTGAGAAAGATGGGTCTAAAATCCAAAAAAGGTACTTTCGACAAAGAACTTATTGTGACAGTTCCTTTTTACAGAAGGGACATAATGCACGAAGTGGACATTATTGAAGACATCGCTATAGCTTCGGATTACAACGATTTCGAACCTCAGATGCCCGAAAGCTACACCAAAGGAGGCTTGAGTCCACAGCAGGAACGGGTGGACACTGTTCGTCAGATATCAATTGGTATGGGGTTTTTAGAATATATGGGTAATATACTGACTTCGAAGGAGACGATGAAGACTTGCGCCGGAAAGCACAGCGACCCAATCGAAATCGCAAACCCCATGACTTCAATGTTTTCATGTCTTCGGGATTTTCTTTTTCCAGGACTCCTCACCGCAGAATCAAAAAACAGCAAATCCTTGTATCCTCACCATATCTTTGAAACAGGAGAAATCGTGAGAAAGGTTTTCGGACAAGAAGCTCTTAAAACGGACACTGTGTTTTCAATAGCCTACTTGATAGCAGGACCCGAGACAAATTTTTCTGATATATATTCTGTTATTGACACCATTTGCGAAATGCTCTCCGTGAAATTATCTCTTTTGGAAAAAGATTTCGATTTTTTCATTCCAGGCAGAAGCGCTTGTGTCTATCTCAACGGAGTAAATTCGGGATTTTTGGGGGAAGTTTCTCCAAAATTGCTCGATGTTCTTGGAATCAGAATGCCGTTGGTTTTATGCGAAATAAATGACATAAGTTTTTTATTTGAAAGGAAAGCAAATTGAAGTGCACAACTAATTGGATAAGTGACATGAAATTCGAAACTCATCTCGGACACCATACAGTTAAGATGGACACCGTGGAAAATTTTGGAGGTCATGACGAGGCTCCCATGCCGAAAAGCCTTTTGTTGGCAAGCCTTTCAGGATGTACTGGCATGGATGTGGTCTCTATATTAAAAAAAATGCAAGTAAAAAATTACCAACTGCAAATCGAATGCAGCGCAAAACAATCGGATGAACATCCCAAGATTTTCACCGAAATAAACTTAAAATACGTTTTTAAGGGAAAAGACCTTCCTCTTGACAAAATAGAAAAAGCCGTGGACCTTTCCTTCACAAAATACTGCGGAGTGACCGCGATGCTTCAAAAAAGTTCAATTCTGACAAAAGAAATAGAAGTGCTGTCTTTTTAAAATACGAATAATCAAGATTTACGGCGCGACCTCTCATTTAAGAATTTCAACAATTTTTTCTAAAAATTCCGCTCTTTGCGGTCTGTTGTGCCCCGACAACACAATTTCTGGTTTAAAATCCAGGCACTTTTTCAAGTGCTCGATGAACTCAGCTCTATCAGTCTCCAATTCCGGTACTATGTTTTCAGCGTCATCTCCAATATTGTCGCCAACAAAAAGAATTCCTTCGTTTTTATAGAAAACGCTGATGCCGTCGACTGTGTGCCCTGGCGTTGAAAAGATTTGGATTGAATCATCTAAAAAGTTCAGTTCGCCATCGAACGTGACGTTAGGAAAGCATTTCCCGACTTCTCCTCTCGTATATTCCCTCTTGGATGACAACAATTCATCAAAACATTTTTTTTGCAACTCGGCGGATTTTCTGTGGGAAATTATTTCTTTTCCTTTGAAAAAACAATTACCCCAGACATGATCCCAGTGATAATGCGTGTTGACGACTTTGATGGGTTTTTTGGGGTCAATTCTGCTCATGATCAATTCCGAACTATCAGATCCGAATCCAGTGTCGATTATGTAATTGTTCTTTTTGGATCTGACTATATAGCAGTTAGTGGGGCAACCTGGTATTACATACTGGACAAGACAGGTTACATCAGATGAAATCTTTTCAAATTCATGTTCCACTTGGTATTCCGTCTCCTCTCAGAGTTTGTGTTTCAGAACCAAAACCTTTGTCTCCTCGGGCAAACCTCCGATTTCGACTTCACAAGAATCAATAATTTCGACATTGTTTTTATTTTTGAGAAATTCTCCAACTGAAGAAATGGGAAAATCGAGAACTTCGGTTTTATAATGCATAGGAATCACGATTTTGCATTCGAGTTTTTCCGCAATTTCATCCGCCTGATTGGCATCTATGGTGTAATGACCCCCGACGGGCGTCAAAAGAATATCTACTCTTCCAATTTCTTCCCTCTTTGCACCGTCCAAAACTTCTCCAAGATCACCGAGATGACACACCTTCAAACCATCGATCTCTATTACGAATACTATGTTTTCTCCCCTCTCGGATCCGCCTTTGTCGTCATGAAAAGTTTTTACCCCTTTTATCCTGATCCCTTTAACTTTTTTAATCCCTGTCTCTTTGACGACAATGAAATTTCCCGGTACCGATTCCACGCTGTTGTGGTCCGAATGCGAATGGCTTACAACGACTATATCGGCTTCTTCGTCAATCTTCCCATAGCCTACGGAACCACCGCAGCCGCCTGATTTATAAGGATCTGTAAGTATTCTCAAACCGCTTTTTGAAGTGATCATAAAGCATGAATGCCCAAGCCACTTAATATTCATTTTAACCTCCCGTGAGGCGCGACAATGCCGATTATCCTTTTGACTTCATTCTATACACTCAATATTATATTTGCAATGAGCGTTCTGCAAAAAGACAAAACCGTAAAAATCACACTGGGAACTTTTACATCCGGAATCATTTTCGGAATTTTCACTTTTCTTTTCTTGAACATAAGATGGCAGAGTTTTTTACTCGGTTTGATAATTGGCATTCAAGCTTACCTCTACACTTTTTTCATTTCGGATTTCCTCATGAAACGACTGCGTCAGGATCATATTTTGCTTTCTCTTCTTCTAAATTCAATAGCAAGAGTAACGATCATATTTTTATCAATTTTCCTGTCCTTTGAAGTCCTCAGTAGTTTCAGAATCGGGATAGTGAGTTTTTTCAATTTAATAGATTCTTCCTACGATAAAATATTAATAGGTCTGGTATTCGGCTTGGTCCTCAGTCTGATTATCGACGCTTACGAACTATTCGACACCCTTTTAGGCAAGAATATTTTCTTGAAAATCATCGCGGGTAGATTCAACCAGCCGTTTGAAGAAGAACTATTTTTCATGTTCCTCGATTTAACTTCTTCCACCTCGCTCGCAGAAAAGCTAGGCCATAAAAAATATCTTATGTTACTCAACGATTTTTTTCACGATTTAGCAACTCCTGTCAGTCTTACCGGCGGACAAATTTACAAGTATGTCGGAGATGAAGCTATAATAACTTGGAGTTTGAAAAAGGGCTGTATCCGTTCGGCTCCCTTGAGATGTTTTTTTATGATGAGAGAGGCTATAACCAAGAAAAGTAAAAAATACCTCTACAAATACGGGACTGTACCATCATTCAAAGCCGGCTTGCACGTTGGAAACGTAGTCACCGGTGAAATTGGACTGGTCAAAAAAGAAATATCCCACATAGGCGATGCGATCAATACTACTTCAAGGTTAACAGAACTCTGCAAAGAACTAGGTAAACCAATTCTGACTTCCAGGGACGTATTAGAAATAATGACTATGGAAAAAGAATACGTTTTTTATCCTGTGGACGAAAAGGTCCTGCGAGGGAAGACAAAATCCATAGAAATATTTTCGGTGGAACTCAGAAAACAATGATCTAAAGCATTATTTGATTCCCTTTTTAAAAAAACCTCTTGACAAAAACGTTTTTCTTTGTTAGATAAAACTAACATGAACAAAAAAACAAAGAAATATCTTTCTTCCCATATGGAAGACTATCTTGAAGCGATTCTCGATATCGCCAACAAACAAAAAAGAGTACGCGTCACCGACGTGAGTTTGTATCTAAACGTAAGAAAACCGTCTGTAAATTCAGCTGTAAAAAAGCTCAAAGCGATGAAATTGCTGAAGCATGAAAAATACGGAGATATACAACTGACGGAAAGAGGTGAAAAACTAGCTGAAAAAATACTGCAAAAGCACAATGTACTTTTCAATTTTTTAAGCGAATATTTGGATGTCCCGAAAGACATCGCCGCTGTAGAAGCTTGCAAGATAGAGCACAACATCAGCGCAGAAACACTCAAAAAACTCTCCGACTTCATTGATTGTATAAAAAATATGAATTTCCAAAAAAGTTAAGACATGATTTTGAAAAGATTTAACACCCTCACTTTTATGGAGACCTGATGAAAATCGAAAAAGGAAAATCCATACCCCTTTCGCTTGCAAAATCAGGAGAAAATTTAATAATATGCGAACTTAAGGGAGGCGGAGTCTTCAAAGAAAAGTGCATCAGCATGGGAATAATACCAGGCAAAGAAATAGTCATTTCACACAAAAGCAGAAACGGTCCATGCCTCATGAAAATAGGGGATTCAAGGATTATTATTGGCGGCGGAATGATGAATAAAATTTTCGTTGTAGAACCCTGAATCGCCCCTGGGGTAGATTTGAAATCTCGAAAAATAACAGTAGCTCTCATAGGCACTCCGAATTGCGGCAAGACCACTGTTTTTAATTCACTAACCGGCGGAAACGTGAAAACCGGAAATTGGCCGGGAGTGACAGTTGAAAAAAGGGAAGGCAAGTTAAAACCCGACTCTAAAATCGGGTCAGAAGACTATGATTTGTCTATAGTCGATTTACCTGGCACCTATTCACTTTCGGCTATATCAGAAGACGAAAAGGTCGCGAGAGATTTTATTTTAAGCGGCGAACCTTCGATTATACTAAACATTCTAGACGGATCCAACCTCGAGAGAAGCCTTTACCTCACCGTACAACTACTCGAAATGAACGCCCCTCTGATTCTCGCCGTAAACATGATCGATATAGCCGAACGCTCAAGAATTCAACTGGATTTAGAAGAGCTTTCACGGCAATTGTCAGTTCCGGTCGTTGGCATGAGTGCTCTGAGAAAAAACGACGTAAGCAATCTAAAAAAAATTCTCGTTGAAAACGCCGGAAAAAATATTTCCCCGAGGGCACACTTTGAATACGCCAACGAAATCGAAGCCGAAATACACGCTTGCCAGGAGAAAACTTCTTCATATGCGCTTGCCTCAGGTTTAGAAAGCAGATGGCTTTGCATAAAACTTCTCGAAGAAGACCGTTGGGTTTCGTCAAAACTCGTCGAAAATGGTGTCTTCACTGAAAGTGAAATCGGAAGTTCAAAAAAGAAAATTGAAAACATGCTAGGTGATTCAATTGAGATCATTTTTGCTGATCACAGATACGGATTTATTCACGGAATATGCCAGAGAATAATCACAAAACAAGCGGCCAGGGAATCCTATACAGAAAAAATCGACAAAGTAGTATTGAACAGATACCTCAAATTACCAATTTTCCTTATCGTAATGTATGCGATTTTTTGGGCAACGATAACTTTGGGCGGGACTTTCACGGATTTTTTTGAAATGATTTCGGGTGTGATTTTCATCGATGGCCTCGGATTTCTGCTTGAAAAATTGAACTCACCAACTTTCCTCAAGATAATTTTAGCCAATGGAGTAGGCGGGGGAATTCAGACAGTCATAACATTCACTCCTATACTTTTTTTTATGTATATCATGTTCGCAGTACTCGAAGACAGCGGATACATGGCGAGAGTCGCTTTCATCATGGATAAGTACATGAGCAAGATTGGCTTGCCGGGTAAAGCTTTCGTCCCTTTGCTTGTAGGCTTCGGATGCACGGTTCCTGCGATTCTCGCCACGAGAACACTTGAAAATAGAAGAGACCGATTGATGACTATTTTCATAGCCCCTCTGATGTCCTGCGGTGCTAAAATGCCTGTATACGCTCTCTTCACCGCAGCTTTTTTCCCGAAAAACAGTGCTTTAATTGTGATATCTCTTTATTCAGTAGGCGTATTTTTCGCCATCATCACAGGTCTTATGATGAAGTCAACTCTTTTCAGACATCATCATTCCTATTTTGTCATGGAACTCCCCATTTACCACGCTCCGCGCCCAAAACACATATTGTTCCACACATGGATGAGGCTAAAATCATTTTTACTAAAAGCTGGACAAGTCATAGTCATCGCGGTTGCGATACTGACGGTTATCAATTCATTTGGAACAGATGGATCTTTCGGTAACGAAAACAGTGACAAATCCTTACTGACTTTCATGGGTAAAACCATAACACCTCTTTTCCACCCAATAGGGATAGAAAAGGAAAATTGGCCTGCTACGGTCGGTCTTCTTATGGGGGTTTTCGCAAAAGAGTCAGTCATCGGAACTTTAAACTCTCTTTACGCCCAAATAAAAGCCGCTGAAAGTGAAGGTATTCAGGAAGAAGAAAGTTATTTGGAGAAAATTAAAGGAGCCTTTACCTCTATACCCGAAAATTTGTCCGAAGTTTTGCACCCCTTTTTAAAGTTATTCGGTTACCAAGAAGCAACAGAAACAGTCGCGAGTGAAAACAAGATATTCGGTCTTATGAGTTCTTTCTTCAGCAAAGGAGGCTTTCAGGCTTATGCCTATTTGCTTTTTATCCTTTTATATTTTCCCTGCCTTTCTTCATTTGGAGTCATGATCAGGGAGAGTGGCTGGATTTTAGCCGTAGCCAGCGCGGTTTACTTGACCTCAATAGCATGGTCTACTTCCACTCTTTTCTACCAAATGACAGTCGGGAAAAATCTCATTTATATTATGATCGCTGTTCTCGTTTTTGGTTTGAACCTGGGGTTGTTTTTCTTTTTGAAATATTCAGGTTTTTCAAAGGAAGAATACGACTCTGAATAAAATTTCCAAATTTTTCGGCGAAAGATGTTCATAAAAAAATCTTATACCTTAAAAACAGTTGGCTCTCGTTGCTAGATAAATGTTTTGGTGTTTCTGAATCCGGAATGAAATCTTTTTATATCCTGAGACCATCAGTTTACACCTTCAAGAGCCCATTCTTTCTGGTATAAGCATTTTTCAATTTAAGTAAAAAAATATGGAGGTGACCGGATTCGAACCGGAGACCTCCTGCGTGCAAGGCAGGCGCTCTAGCCAACTGAGCTACACCCCCGAATTGATTTTAAATGTAAATACAGATCATTGTCTTGTCAATGATTTTCAAAAATTACAGAACATATCTTTTTCTGCCCAAAATGATAATTGAAGACGCGATAGAAAAAAGGACGACAAGCGAAATCACAAAAAAGGCGGTGACGGGATTTTCCCTCGTAATGGGATTACTGAAAAGACCGCCTCCTCCCCCATTGCCGAGAGAAGGAAGAATTGACCTGACATGATAGATAATCGTAAGTTTCTGCGTCATACCTGGAATAAACTGAACGATCCCCTCCCAGCCGAAAATAAAAACAAGCCCAATCGCTGTCGACTTGGAAGCCAAAAGAGACAACAGAGAAAAAACGGCAAAATAAGCCAACAGAGCCAACGATATGCCCAAAGTGAAATTAAAAAAAATCAAAAGGACACCTGCGTTTAAAAGATGATTGAAAAACATGGTCAGAAAACACAGGATATAACCCGGTATGACAGAAAATAAAACAATCGTCAAAAGAGAAAAGAATTTTCCCATAAATATGTCTTTTTTCGGAACTGGCCTTGATGTGAGAAAGACGAGTGTCTTGTCTTCGATATCTTCCCTGATAAGTGAGCTTCCAAAGAAAACCGCAACGACCGGGCTGTAAAAGCTGACATAAAAAAGATAGGCAAAACCTTTGAAAAAAGACAATTCGTAGGTCAGCGCTTGTCCCTGAAAAAGAGAATATATTTTAACCGCGACGACTATCATAAGAGGGAAAACGTTAAGCAGGATGAACACTCTGGTCCTGGTCCGTCTAAAACCGGGGGCCAGAAACATTTTGTAAATCGCCTTGAAATAATAGAGTTTTTCCATCAAGCCACCAGATAATCGAAAACTGACTGCAAGTTGTCGTCGGCGGCTTCAATTTCATCTATATCAATATTGTTTTCGGTGATAATTCCCGAAAGAAGGGCTGTAAAAACTGCTCTTTTTCTGGTTTTAACAGTTAATTCTTCCTCCGCCAAATCGATTCCGAGAACTATATCCTGCTCGAGCAGGAAGCGTGCGAGTTTTTTAGGTTCTTTAAGCTTTATTCTCACGATGTGAGGTTTAGAATCTATTAATTCTCTGACATCGTGAATGTTGCCCTGGGCGAAAACTTTTCCCTGGTGAATTAGGATTATCTCGTCTGTCATCATCTGTATTTCCGGAAGCACATGCGATGAGACTACTACGGTTTTACCTCTTTGGGAGAATTCTTTTATTATCTTCATGACTTCAATTCTCCATATCGGATCCACTCCGTTTAACGGTTCATCGAGCAATAGCAGGTCTGGGTCATGGGCGAAACTTTGAACTATCCTGATCCTCTGCCTCATCCCCATGCTGTATGTCTTTATCATCCTTGATGATACTTCAAGCAGGCCAAGCCTCGAAAGCGCTTCTTCCGATTTTTTTCTTGAATCTTCAACTGAAAACCCGTGAAGCCTGAGAAGGTTGAAAACAAATTCAAATCCAGACATGTTCTTGAAATAAGAATCGTATTCAGGACAAAAACCTATTTTTCTGAATACTCTGTCATCTGAAAATACGTCAGAGCCAAAAATTTTAACCTCTCCGATGTTTGGCTTTATCTGGCCCGAAACAAGTTTCAAAAAAGTAGATTTGCCGGCACCGTTTGGACCCAAAAGGCCTATGACACCTTCTTCTATTTCAATAGATATGTCGCTGACACCTAAAACTTTACCATACCATTTTGACACTTCTTTCAACTCGATTATCTCTGACATCTACTTTTTTTCCATTTTTGATACCTGAGAATACAGGAGAAATATAAAGAAAAAAGACTGAAAGAGTATGTTGAAAAAAGCGAAAAGGTCGAAATAGCTGAACCCGTTTTCTCTACCGAACAGCAAGTTTCCGGTTCTCTTAACAAGCTCATAAATGGATAAAAAGCTAAATATTTCGCTTTTGAAAATACCGTTGAGCGCTCCGTAAACAGCAAGCCCCAGAAAATACAACACAAAAATTATCACTCCGACAAACCTGCCGTTGTCGGTTAAACTCGAGACGAGAAGGGTCAAAGAAGAAAAGAAAAGCGACACAATGATTGAGAACGCCACGCATGAAAAGAGAGATAACATGCTCATAGTGAAAGTCGGCGAGAACATCGCCTTCAACAGAATAAGAATCAGACCCGGCAGAAGCGTCACACAGAGCATGTAAAAACCTATTATGGACATTTTTCCGGCGATGTAATCCCATTTGCCGAGCGGTCTGGAAAAGTATAGCGCAACAGCGTTTGTTTTCAAATCACCAGCTATCAACTCCGATCCAGCGGCAAGGCTTAGCAAAAGAAGAGTGAAAATCAAATATCCGTTGACGTAAAAGGTTCTCAGTATGCTCGTTATTGAGGACAGAGCTTCTATGTTTTCTTCGATAAAACTAAGTTCGGGTTTGGAAGTAATATAGACGGCTATGACGAAAAAACCGAGTTGGAGCGCGGACATAATCAGCGTCGCTTTCAATAATTTTTTTGAAAAAGCATGGTAAATACCTTCTCTCCATATCGGAATCCAAGGCAGAGATGCCCTCTTTAGCTCTCCATTCCACCTGAAATATCCACGCCGCCTGATTATCATTGTTCCTGCTTGCCTACAGCTCTGATGAATCTGTCGCTAAGAGAGGATTTGATTCGGGAATATCTCACTATTCCGGTTTTTGCTTCAATCGCGTAACGGAAAAAGTTTTTTTTGTCAAAATCTGAAGGCACCATCACTTTAAGACATTTATTCTCAGTCCTTTCAAATTTCAAGCCCTTTTCTTCGAGAATCCGGCAATAGACTGTTTCGTCTCCATCGACTTTTATTTCGACCGCATCCCGGCTTTTTTCCGCCATGGCAATTGTAGGTTCAACCGAGATAATTTTGCCTTTGTCTATTATCACTGCCTTTCCGCATGTGTATTCAATGTCTGGAAGAATGTGGGTTGAAAGAATTATGCTCATGTCGTGATTCTTAGATATGTCATTGATGAGGTCTAGCATCTCTTTCCTGCCTCTTGGGTCCAGACCCGCTGTAGGTTCATCCAAGAAAAGAAGTTCCGGATCGTGTACAATGGCCTGGGCTAATTTGATTTTTTGTTTCATGCCTGTTGAATAAGTCTGTACTCTTCTGTATCTCTGTTCCTCAAGACCAGCGTAAAAAAGTACCTCATGCGCTCTTTTCATTGATTCGACCCTCGGCATCCCGCTCAGCTCTCCGAGGTATTCGACCAGAGTGATGCCGTCCACTTCTGGAAGAAGACATTCGCTCTCAGGCATATATCCGATTTTTCTCTTCAAAATCTTAGCGTTGTTCTTAATGTCTTGACCCAAAACTCTCGCGGTTCCCTTTTTTGGGTTTAAAAAACCAAGTATTATCTTCATAAGAGTGGTTTTTCCGGCGCCGTTTGGCCCCAAAAGCCCGTATATTCCTTTTTCGAGTTTCAAAGTTACTCCGTCGAGAGCTGCGACTCTCCCGTAAGAGAAACTCAAATCTTCTGTTTCGACAATGTACTCAGTCAGGTATAATCCTTTTTATTGATGTTGATATTTTTCCGCGGCTTTCAGCTCGATCTCTAGCATTCTTTTTTTAAACTCTACGTATGGG
>JAFGON010000072.1 GCA_016926475.1 candidate division WOR-3 bacterium
GAATCTTCTATTAAACATCTTACGTTGAAATTTTCGGCAAAACCTCCGTAATTTTTTACGACAGTTATAACATTTTCAGACCCAGGTGAAACATTCCCTTTCGGCGAAAGAATTTTAAACACGCCAACATCGTGATAAGTTGGAAGGTTTACAATTACAGGTCCAACATTGTCGAAAGCGGCATACCAGTCATAATTTCCGGCATAGACAAATGCGACCTGGAAACTGTCAGCGGTATAAACCGATAAATCAACCGAATCCCATGCGTTGTTGAAAGTAGTCGTATAATCTTTGATCTGGTTCCAGGCAGACCATGTGTTGGAATTGCAAGTCCTTAAAAGAACTCTTAAAAAATCATTCCCCGAATAGAAATCAAAACAAAAACCCCATTTCAGATAATTTCCAAGCGATCCGACAAAAGGAGGAGACACGGCAGTGTCGACAACAGAGGTTCCCGCGGCGTCAGAGTCAATCCACATACTGTAATTTCCGTGCGCCGGGCAGTAAAAAGATGTGTCATAACCAGCATTGTATTTCTGAACACCCCATGCTCTCGGGTATGAAAAATATATCGCTGTATGAGTCCAGTTTTGGAAAGTGCTGTCCTCAAAATTCCATGTTATCGTGTCTGAAGCCCTTGATAAAACTCTGTTGTCTGAGTCCTGTGGGCTGTAATCCAGAGAGAAGGCGTTTAAGCCTAAAAAACAGAGTATGACAAAAACAGTGCCTGGTTTCATGTTCTTCTCCTTTTGCAATTTGAACATAGTTCTCATATTGCCTTAAGCGATCATGCTCTTAATATTTTGATTTTACTTGGTTTTTAGTATATTATACAACAGTAAATATCCTGTTAAAAAAACCACTGAGGATTTATGGATAAAAATGGTTTTGTAGAATTGCTAAAATCCCGACGAGTTTCTCCTGAAATAATCGAAAGACAAGTTCAAGCGGTATCTGATTATGAAGATTTCCTCTTTTCCATGAATAAAATTTTAGATGCGGACAATTCCAAACCGGAGCACATGAGGTCATACATCGACAAATTGATCTCAGAAAACAACAACACACCCGAAAATATAATTGCACTGACAAGATACGCCTATTTTGCAAAAAACAACCCTGTTTACATTTCTTTGTTCGAGCTTCTTGACGGAGAAGAATCTTTAAGAAATTTATACGCAAAAACCGAAAAAGTATTGAACACTGAAATGAGAGACAAAATTTTCCATGGAGTAAACATTCCCCCTCTTGGTGCGTCAAACGCAGTAAAATCTGCAGCTGCATTGCGAATAATACAAAGAATGGACAAATTCGTCGACCACGTGAAAAGGAAAAAAATATTTTCGTCATGCCTTAGAGACCTTCCCGACTCCTACTATGACTCAGACAAGAAGCTTTTCAAAAAATATAAAAACATCGAAACGTTTCTAAAGATAAAAAGAGAAAATTTCATTAATGATTTGATAAATTTGAAAAACAAAGGCGAATTATTTTTCGGGCAGGAAATAGACGATGAAGTAATTGCCTACGTGGAAAGCGATACAGAAATTTCATCGGGACGCCTTAACAGAAACATTCTCTACGTGACAAAAATTCCTTTTAGAACAAAAAAATTTCTCTCTGAAAAAGACCCTATACTGAAACGCTATTATTACTGCCACTGCCCTTGGGTTCGGGAATCAATAAAGGAACCGGGGAAAACTGTGTCGGAAACTTTTTGCTATTGCAGCGGCGGCTTCCACAAAAAAATGTGGGAAGTAATTTTTGGCAAGGAACTAAATTTCGAGGTTTTAGAGAGCATCCTTAAAGGCGATTTGCGTTGCAGGTTTGCCATATACTTACCTGAATAACCGACGGAATTGTTTCTATCCCTTAATTTCATGTTCAAGATGGGTCAAGCCGTAGAGAAAAGTGTATATTAGGGTCAGCAAAGCTGAAAAAATCGCCGAAAATACAACCGATTGTATATTTATATTCGATAAAAAACTCATAATTATTCCGAAAGGGTTGAGTATCGCGTCCCAACTGTTGTGACGGACAAACCTTCCGATGTAAATAGCATAACTTCCCAGAAACATAGCAATAAACATGCAAACAAAACTCGCGTATTGATTGAATATCTGGTCTATTGTTTTCTTGACGATATACAAAGAGACAAAACCGATAAAAAAACCCGTCAGAATAAATATCAGATAAATAACGAGATCATACCAGACGAGAAAAGTGCCGCTGTTCCTGAAATGGATGAAGTCTGTCACCATGTAGGGCGCGTTCGGGAAAAACAAAAGCCAGACAAAACCAAAAAAGGGCATTAATACAATTTTCAATTTTTTAAATCTCAAGTAGGATGCCGCGTTTATCAATACCGAAAACAACAAAGGAGCCCAAGCGAGAAACAAATTCCAAACCAGATAAAGAAAAAAATATCTACCCGTGTATAGCCTTCTCACAAAAATCATTGCGCAACCTAAAATTGAAAGGGCGTAAAGAGCTGAAAAACTGATAATTGTGTATTTATAACGCCCCAGATTCTGACCCGTTACATGTTTTAAACTTTTCATGTTCGGCCCCTTGAATTTATTGGTTCCAAAAGTTTTATTACATCTTCTCTCGTTGATTTTTCATCACGGAGTCTTTTCCTAAACCTGCTCAATCTCAGCGAAAAGACATATGGCTTGAGCTCGAATATTCCTCCAGCTTCCTTTGCGTTCAAACCTGTCAAACTCCAGATTGCATAAATAACTTTAAGAGTGACATCATTTCCTTTGTCCTTAATTATATCGTATTTATCCAATCCGTAATGCAGGGAAAAGAACTCAAGTATTTTTTTAGCCGTCATTTTTGGTTTGGGCGTCTCTGAATTAAAGCTGATCTTTTGTTTTAACTCTTTTCCGCTCAGCATTTCATCCGCCTAGCTTTTGTCTCCTACAAAAGATTTGAATACGACAGGCAGCTCTCAAGGATCTTTGGCGAGTATATTTTTTATCCTTCCATACCTCCAACATGAGATAGAAAGTTCTTTATCAAACCATTTTATCTCACCAAGCACATATTTATTTACGGTATAGTTTAGACTTCTGGATCTTTGCTCATAAGAATTTTCTGCTAACACCGCTCTCACGAGATTGTAAAAAATATGCCTGATTATGTTGCAGTAATATTTTTCTTTCTGAACAATTAACGCACTGTAACGTCTCTTGAAAACAATGCCCTTCCTTTTTCTGCTTTTTTTGTAGTACATCGTAAATTCTCTGTGAAATTGACTCATAAAAAAACGTGAACCAATATCCTGTATTTGATGCTGTAAAAGCAGAGTGTTTGTAGTAGTTTTTGACGATCTTGATATTCCTTGAAAAGCCAGAGGTCTTCATTACCACTGGTAATTATATGATATTCAGCTTTGGTCAGTTGGATCCTCAAAGGTCTTGACACATCGTAATTCTATGAAATAACAGCGTTATATGTCAAGACCTGGCACTAAAAAACGATTGATATCTGTCGATTGATGTTGTATAAAGAAAGAAAAACAATTTAATTGTAATAATAGTTGTTTTCTTCAAAGGAGAAATAGTTTGGAAGAAACCCCTTCGACGGGGAATTCTTTTCCTTGTAAGAGCTGTGGCGCGACGTTGGTCTACAAACCCGGCGAAAACTCCATGGTGTGCCCGTATTGCGGTTCAGTCAACAAATTCCAAATAGATCAAGAATCCATAGATGAAGCAGTAAAAGAACTCGATTATCATGTGTATATCGAAAAGGAAATAGACGATAAAGACCTCGAAGAAAAGATTACAATAAAATGCGACTCCTGTGGGGCTACATTCGCTTTTGACGAAAACATTTCAGCGGGTAATTGTCCATACTGCGGGATAAAGATTGTCGCACAAAAACAAACTAAAAAAGTGTTTCAACCAAAAGCTCTCCTCCCTTTCCATTTAGATAAAAATTCCGCAATGTCAAACTTCAGGAATTGGCTGAAAAAATTACATTTCGCGCCTAACGATCTAAAAAGGCTCGCTTCACCCGACATGCTTAAAGGCGTTTACATGCCTTTCTGGACATTTGATTCAGAGACCGACACACAATATTCCGGTCAAAGAGGTCAATATTACTACGAAGACGAAAAATACCAGACGACAGAAGGCGGTAAAAAAGTCGTCAAAACGAAGAAAACGAGAAAGACAAAATGGCAAATTGTAAACGGCAGAATAAAAAAATTTTTTAACGACATTCTCATAACGGCTTCCAAATCTCTTCACAGAAAATTTTCCCAAAAATTAGAACCCTGGGATTTTGAAAAACTTGTACCTTACGATGAAAAGTATATATCCGGTTTTCAGGTTCAAACCTATTCCGTAGGCTTGAAAGACGCTTTCGGTGAAGCAAAATCAATAATGGATTCTGTTATAAAAACCGAAATATTCAAGGATATTGGCGGAGATGAGCAAAAGATAGACGCCTATAAAATACAATTCAACAACCTTAAATTCAAGCATATACTTCTCCCGCTCTGGATAAGCGCTTACAGATACGGGGGAAAGACTTTCCAGTTTATAGTAAACGCAAGAACAGGAGAAGTTCACGGAGACAGACCTTATTCAAAGGTCAAAATTTTCCTGGCGATACTAGGAATCGTAGTTGCTATAATTTTGACCATTTTGATAATCAAGCAAATTGCCTTTTGATTTTTTAACCTTTAGGAGGTGCTCGAATGAAAAACTGTGTATTCATCATTACAGCCCTGGTGCTCTTCTCTTTGCCGCTTTTCGGCTGGCAGGAGAGCATAGACGGGAGCTGGGGGGCGACTGGACTGACAATAGACAGGACAGACGCTCAAGGGCTGCAACTAAATTTA